>NZ_JOMN01000016.1:0-142515 GCF_002153485.1 Acetobacter sp. DmW_043
CACCAGCAAAGGGGCCGATAAAGCGTGGGATAAGACAAAGTCTGTTTCTGAGAAGGGCTGGGACGCAACAAAGCACGGCACTGAGAAAGGCTGGAACGCCACCAAAAATGGTACAGTTGATGCCGCTCACAAAGTTGGAGAGTGGGGTGATGATGCCGGTAAAGGTATTAAAAACACCTTTTCAGGTGGCAGCACTAAACAGTAAAATCTGAGAGGTATCGTTCTGCTCAGCGGGTTAGCTCTGAATAATATGATCCGCTGAGAAAGCTGAGTTTTTGCCTGAAAGAGATTTCAGAAAAATCTGGATTTATATGCCCCCATGGGGTATATAAAGGGCATGATATTGCGTAACCATACCCGGCAGAGGCATTCGGTCATGATCAGGCATTGCGCCAGATTTCTGACTGGTTTGTTCATTTGTCTGTTTGTGCAGGCAGGGCTGTGGTTCTCTGTTGTGCCTGCACAGGCTAAGATGCCGGTTATGGTGCAGCATCACTGTTCATCACATATGGTTATGCCTCAGACAGTGCCTGTCGATGCTCCCCGGCATAAGGGTGGTGAGCAGACGACGTTGCCCGGGCAGGATAAATGCTGCTCGGTTGCCACAGGGGTTTGTGCCGTGCCTTTACCTGCTGTGGTGGGTCTGCACGACGATACAAAGCCATTAACCCGAATGGTTTTTGTCCATTTTTCTCAGACCACATTTACAGGCACCAGATGTGCCCCCTTACTCAGACCACCAAGAGCACAGAGTTTTCTGATCTGAAAACATGCCTGCTTTCCTGAAAAGGAGGCAGGAACTCTGAGCTCTATTGTGGATAATGAGTAAAAATGAAGTTCTCATCTCGTATGCGGGATGGCCTGACGCGTCGCAGCTTTGTGACAGGTCTTGGGGCCGGTGGGTTTGCTGCGGCATTCCCCCGGTCTGCCTGGGCCATTTCTCCGGTGGCCGGCATAATTCCGGCTCAGTCTTCTGCGCAGTGGCATCTTAATATCAGCCAGAAACACATTGAAATTGACCATAAGGCTCTGAAGGCCCCTTGTGTCGATGGCAGCCTGCCCGGGCCAACCTTGCGCTGGCGGCAGGGGGATACGGTTGAAATTAAGGTAACGAATCACCTTAAGCATGAGCATACTTCAATCCACTGGCATGGTCTGCGCCTGCCTTATACTATGGATGGTGTGCCCGGACTGAGCTTTATGGGGATTAAACCAGGTGAGAGTTTTACCTATCGCTTTCCTCTCATGCAAAGCGGCACATACTGGTACCATAGTCACTCAGGCATGCAGGAGGCTCAGGGGCTTTACGGTGCAATTGTTATTGACCCGGCAGAACCTGACCCGAATGCCTGTGAACGGGATTATGTGATTTTTCTGTCTGAGTGGACGGATGTGTCCCCCGACGACATGATCAGTAATCTCAAAATGCAGGATGATTATTATACCTTCCGGCAGCGCACAGCGGCGTCTTTCCCTCAGCAGGCGCGTGAGGCTGGCAGTGCTGTGGCAGCCCTGAAGAACCGCCTGATGTGGTCGCGTATGCGTATGGCTGCGACAGATATCTCAGATGTCTCGGGCATTATTTATACATATCTGCTTAATGGCCACTCCCCGGATATGAACTGGAATGGTGTGTTTCGTCCTGGTGAACGCGTCAGGCTGCGCTTTATTAATGGCTCATCAATGACGTTTTTTGATGTGCGTATACCAGGGCTTGAAATGCTGGTTGTGCAGGCTGACGGGAATGATATTGAACCTGTTCCGGTCGATGAATTTCGCATTGGTGTGGCTGAGACTTATGACGTGATTGTTCAGCCCGGGGATGAGAAAGCCTACAGCATTTTTGTACAAAGCGAGGACCGCACAGGTTATGCCCGGGGCACGCTGGCCCCTCATGCTGGCATGGAGGCTCCGGTTCCCCCTATGGACCCGCGCCCGGTCAGAACTATGGTTGATATGGGTATGGGCGATATGAAGCCAGGGATGAGCATGAAGGACATGAAGATGCCTGCTCAGTCCGGTACAACAGCAGGTGAGAAATCTGCCACCCCGGTGTCGATGCCTCACCATACAGATGTGGCACCTGCTAACACGGCCGCCCCAAAAAAAGCGGCATCCATGGATATGAAAAATATGGACATGTCAGATGATGATATGGCCGGCATGGATATGTCTGATGACGATATGCCCGGGATGGATATGGGGGCGAAGACCCCGGCAAAGAGCGTGCCGCCAGCGCATATGCCGGCTGCGCCGCCACCGCCGCTGGAAATTGATGACCCAGGCCCGCCGCCGCTGAATGTTGAAAACCAGAATGTGGCACAGATGCCCATTGACCGGCTTGGCAGCCCGGGTGACGGGCTTGAGCATAACGGGCGCAGGGTGCTGAACTACAAACAGCTCAGAGCAACACGGCCGGGCACTGATCTGCGCCCTCCTTCACGTGAGATTATTCTGCATTTAACCGGTAATATGGAGCGCTATATCTGGGGGTTTAATGGCCGTAAATACTCAGAATCGGGGCCCATCCGCCTGAAAAGAAATGAGCGTGTGCGGTTTACCCTGATTAACGACACGATGATGGAGCACCCCATTCACCTGCACGGTATGTGGAGTGAGCTTGAAAACGGGCAGGGAGACTACCGGCCTTATAAGCATACTATTATTTCACAGCCAGGCTCGCGGCTCAGCTACCTTGTGACGGCCGATGCGCCAGGTGCATGGGCGTATCATTGCCATCTGATGCTGCATATGGAGCTGGGGATGTTTCGTGTGGTGGTGGTTGAGTGATGAAAGGGATTATTTTTCCGGTTTTGTCAGTCGTGCTGGCGTGTAGCGCAGCAGGGCAGGCACGGGCTGATAACTCACAGTCGCAGGATGCCACTTCTCCTGTTGTGACCATACAGCATCTGGCAGCTGATGCACCTTCTGCCACACCTTTTGTTCCTGTAGGGCATATGAACCCGGTTATGGACCAGGGTACGTATTTTCACGGTATACTGAATGAAATGGAGGGGCGTTATAGTGCGTCAGGCACAGATTTTCGCTGGGATGGTGAGTCCTGGTATGGGTCTGACTATAATAAGCTGTGGCTGAAAAGCGAAGGCACACTTGAGCGCGGTCGTCTGCAGGATGGCCAGCAGGAGCTTTTATATAGTCGTTCTGTCTCGACTTATTTTGATGTTCAGGCGGGTGTCCGGCTTGATCTGGATGATGGG
Organism: Acetobacter sp. DmW_043; assembly: GCF_002153485.1. Lineage (NCBI taxonomy): Bacteria > Pseudomonadati > Pseudomonadota > Alphaproteobacteria > Acetobacterales > Acetobacteraceae > Acetobacter > Acetobacter sp. DmW_043. The sequence goes on from NZ_JOMN01000016.1 coordinate 3,219, forward strand.
CCAATGCGTACCTGGGGGGCTTTTGGTATCCAGGGGCTGGCACTGTACCAGTTTGAAGTGCAGGCAACGGCTTATGTGAGTGATGAGGGGCGTTTTGCAGCTAAGGTTGAAGGCTCTTACGATTTTTTGCTGACAAACCGCCTTATTCTTCAGCCTCAGGCAGAGTTTAATTTTTATACAAAGTCAGACGCTGCGCGTCAGTCCGGAGCGGGTTTGTCAGATGTAGATGCAGGTTTACGCCTGCGTTATGAAATCTGGCGTAAGTTTGCGCCCTATATTGCAGTAACCTATTCTGGTTATCTGACACAGGCGCGTCGTATTGTGCATGACCAGGGTAGCAAAACGGGTACAACGCGTTTTACCCTGGGTATACGGAGCTGGTTTTAAAGGCAGTGAAGAAAACGGGCTCTTAGCGAATCATTTTGCGCATGAGCCCCAGAAGTTCATTAATTTCAGCTTCACCGCCGTTATTTTGTATCGCATTTCTGACACAGCCAGAGGCATGGTTGCTTAAAATTTCGATCGCAACACCATCAAGTGCAGATTTGATGGCTGAAATCTGTGTCAGAATATCTACACAATAGCGGTCAGTTTCGACCATTGTGCGTACGCCACCTGTTTGTCCTTCTATGCGGCGCAGACGATTTATAAGAGCTTTTTTTTCAGGTTGTTCCACGCGTTTGCCGTCGGTTTCCGGCTCGCCATGGCAGGGTTTTCTGGCTGTGTTGTGAGGAGAGTTTACAGCGGATAAGCTCACGATTGCTCCATTGTTTTTCTGAGTATTTTTATCAGAGAGTATAAAGAGAGAGTAAGCTGATGAAAACAGAAAGAGTATTTTCTTGAAAATATACCCTAAGGGGGTATATGATCTCAAGTTAGAAAATGTCTGTCAGAGGTGAAAATGTCCGAAAATATCAGCTTCCCCGTTGATGGCATGACCTGTGCATCCTGCGCAGCACGTCTGGAAAAAGTGCTTAACAGGCAGCCTGGCGTGCAGGCTACAGTGAATTTTGCCACTGAACAGGCGCAGGTTCAGCTTGATAACCCGGCAGAAGACCTTGAGCATGTTTTTGCTGCTGTCAGACAGGCAGGCTTTCAGGTTGAGCAAAGCGCGCTTGACCTTGATATCAGTGGCATGACCTGTGCTTCATGTGCGACGCGACTTGAAAAAGTGCTTAACAGGCAGCCTGGCGTGCAGGCGGCGGTTAATCTCGCCACTGAGCAGGCACATATTTTGTATGTGCCAGGTGTTTCTGACCCTCAGTCACTGATTGCTCAGGTCGAAAAAGCTGGTTTTGGCGGGCAGGTGCATTCTGCTGAAATGATGCAGGACCAGAGCACAAAGCGCAGGCAGCACTGGCTGGCTGAGCGCAACAGTTTTTTACTGACTCTGGTTTTATCTTTGCCATTTTTTATTGAAATGGCCTGGATGTTTTTTGAGCACAGAGACTTCATGCCTGCATGGGTACAGCTTTTGCTGGCAACACCTGTGCAGTTTTACTGTGCCCGCCATATGTATCAGGGAGCATGGAAGTCCCTGCGCAGTGGCTCTGCCAATATGGATGTCCTGGTTGTTATGGGCACAGGAATCGCATATTTTTTCAGTGTAGTGGTGATGGTAACAGGGGCACATCAGCCAGTATATTTTGAAGCCAGTGTTGCAATTATTACGCTTATTTCTCTTGGCAAACTGCTTGAGACACGCGCTAAGAACAAAACAACCTCAGGCATTGAAAGTCTTTTAAAACTTCAGCCGCAGACTGCACATGTGGAAACAGCTGACGGCGTGACAGATCAGCCTGTTGCCAGTGTAAAAAAAGGTGATGTTTTTGTTGTCCGCCCGGGTGAGTCTGTGCCTGTTGATGGCCTTGTGCTTGAGGGGCAGTCGGATGTGAATGAGGCGATGCTGACAGGCGAGAGTGTGCCGGTTTTTAAGCAGCCCGACAGCCAGGTTTTTGGCGGCACAATGAACGCTAACGGTGCGCTGCGTGTCAGGGCAACAGGCGTGGGGAATGAGACAGTCCTGTCTCAGATTGTGAAAATGGTTGAGCAGGCACAGGGGTCAAAAGCACATGTGCAGCGACTGGCCGATAAAGTGGCTGGTGTGTTTGTGCCTGTTGTTATTGGCCTTGCCTGTCTGACTTTTTTTGCCGGATGGGCCATTACGGGCCATTTTACCTGGAGCGTTGTCTCCGCCGTGTCTGTTCTGGTTATTGCCTGCCCCTGTTCCCTGGGGCTTGCGACCCCTACGGCGATTATGGTCGGCACAGGGCTGGGCGCGCGGGCGGGTATTTTGTTTCGTAATGCAGATGCTCTTGAGCTTTCACAAAAACTGACAACGCTTGTTGTTGATAAAACCGGGACGCTGACCGAAGGTAAGCCTGTTGTAAGTGATGTGCTGCCTGCCGCAGGGTATGAGATTGAGAGCCTGCTTGCAGTGGCCTGTGCGCTTGAGCAGAATTCTGAACATCCCCTTGCACGGGCGGTAATGACATACGGGCAGCAGGTGCAGAGCAAGCCTGTCGAAATGACAGGGTTTGAGGCAGTTCCTGGCATGGGTGTCCAGGCTGTGAGCGGAAGCGATAAGATATCGCTGGGTGCGCCGCGCTTTATGTCGCAGCAGGCTATAGCCTGTGATGATGCTTTGATTGAGCAGCTTGAGCAGGAAGGTAAGACAGTGATTGTCGTGGCCAGGTCTGGTGTAGTGATGGGGTATATCGCGCTGTCAGATCGTGTACGTGCTGAGGCGCGTGCCGTCGTGCAGACACTCAGAAAAGCAGGCATTAAAATTGTTATGCTGACCGGTGATAACCAGCGGGCGGCGGCGGCAGTGGCTTCAGTACTGGGGATTGAAAGTTATGAGGCCGGCGTGCTGCCGGCAGATAAAGCACGTCATGTTGAGCAATATCGCGGAGAGGGCCAGGTCGTCGGCATGGTAGGTGATGGTGTGAATGATGCACCGGCACTGGCAGCAGCTGATGTGGGTTTTGCTATTGGTGCCGGTTCAGGCATTGCACTTGAAACAGCTGATGTTGTGCTGATGAACAGTGACCTGAACAGCGTGCCCGATGCTATTTCTTTGTCACGGGCAACATTACGTAAAATCAGACAAAATCTCTTTTTTGCATTTTTCTATAATATTCTTGGCTTGCCACTTGCGGCCTTTGGTTTGCTTAACCCTGTTCTGGCAGGTGCAGCGATGGCAATGAGCTCGGTCTCAGTTGTATCAAACTCATTGCTGCTTAACCGCTGGCGGCCACGTCCTCACTCTTCAGGTCAGGGGGAGTGAGCCGGGCTGAGTAATGTATTACGGGTGTAAATAACGGTGGTATGATGACGAAAGTGATGCTGATAGGTCGGGGTATAGTCTTTGCTGAGTGTCTCATACAGGCGCGCACGAACACTCTGATTTTCTTCAGCGTCAGCAGGTTCTGTTGAGACAATATGTGCAGGTCTTTGTGCCAGGACAGAAGATATTTCTTTAAGGGGGTTCATGCCGGTTGCGTTTTTTTCGATCTCAGAACTGAAATGAGAGGGGAAAGGGTGCGTTGTTAGTTTGCAATAAGCCGGTGTGTCATACAGTATTGCCGGGCCATCATAGATAAAGATACAGCCTGGCGGAGAAGAAAGAGCAGCCTGCATTTCTTCAAAAGCAATAATATTAGCGTGTTGTTGAAAATGTCGGAAAAGGGCTCTTTGCCCAATAACAGTGCCACAGCATGCGGCAGCAATTATCAGAAACTGTCCCGTTTTTTTACGCCATAAAGGAGCCGCCTGGATAGAGAGAGGTAAAAGAGCAGGCAGCGTGTAGTGATTATACCAGGACCCAAGACTAAACAGGCTGAGAAGGGCAAAAACTGACCATATATTAAAGAAGATAATATGTTCTTTTTGCTCACCCTGAAAATGTATGGAAAGAGGTTTTCTGATGAGCCAGCATAGCATCAGAGGTATGAGTATTGCGATAATGACAACAGTAATGCTTTCGATCTGACTATGGCTCATATGACCACGTAAAAAAATCGATTTAATGTTAGCAAACCACCAGGCATGCCCATATCCTTTTGCACGATAAAAAAGGAATGAGAGGCAGGTTGGCAGAAGGGCGCAGCTGATCCAGACAGAGGCATCGGCCAGCAGGTGTCTTGGAGAATTTTTTGCACGCAAGCCTGTCCATAACAGATACAGGCCGGCAAATATGCCTTCGACAATAACAGTATATTTTATTTGTATGGCCAGCCCCAGAAAGAGCATAACCACTATGCCCATGTTGCGGCGAAACTGGTCATTTTTCTTAATGGCGGGCAGAAAACATATAATGCAGCTCATGGCTGCAGCTGTTAAAAGATTATAAAAAACAGGAGACTGTCCACCTTCTCCTCCGGCGAGAATAAGCCAGATTTCATAAAGTAGTGCAGCAAGAACGGCTCCTCCTGCCGGCGCGATAGTTCGGGCCATACGCCATACAAGTATGGCCGTTCCCCACACGCTGAGCAGTGCGCCGATCTGATATGCCAGAATGCGCCATGTTCCAAAAAGATGAAAAAAAGCATAGAGCAGGAACAGACCAACAGGTTTTCTGTCCCATATATCGACAAATGGCAGATCACCCTGAAGAATACGGCCCCCTGTAAAGAGGTAAAACTCCTCGTCAATATTAATCATGGGGGCGCCAAGTGCCTGCCAGCGCAGACAAACAGCAGTTATCAGAAGAAAACTATATATTATAAGGCGTAAGCGTTTTTCAGATACGTCACTTATGTGCATTGCTTTCTTCCGGTATCATAAAGAGGACATTGCCTGTGTTATGCTTTTTTTCGCCAGAACAGGAAAAGAGCGCTGCTTATCAGTATGGTGAGCAAGGGGAATTTCAGGCATTTTATGCGTGGTTTTTTGAGAAGGTTCTCTGCCAGCATAACAAGAAACAGGATCATGACCTTAGGTGAAAGCTTGCTTTCGCCGTGCAGGCGGTCACGGAAAACCATAGGCACTTCTTTTAATTTTACCGGCTCAGATGATACGAGCAAAAGCTCAAGTAAAATTTTAAAACCCTTACCTGAAAGCTCTGGTGCCCGTGCCTCAAACCATTCACGCTTCATAGCAAAGAAACCGCTCATAGGGTCAGTGACCGGCGCTGAGGTAAGGCACTGAGCAAGCTTTATACCTGACTGAGACAGAAGATGGCGCCATGCGCTGGAGAGCCCGTCGCAGCTTCCACCCTCGATATGTCTGCTGGCAACTGCCATATCGTGCTGGTCATCAAGTATGGCTCTGATCATGGCGGGCAGGCATGTTTCATCATGCTGCATATCGCCATCCATCACAGCAATAACGGAGGCTGATGAGGATAAAGCTCCCTCTATGACAGCTGATGAGAGGCCCTTACGTCCGATACGCAGAATACCTCTGACATGCGAATTTTCAGCAGCCAGCTTACGCACTTCATGAATGGTGCCGTCGGGAGAGTTATCATCAACAAACACGACCTCCCAGCTGTAGTCGCCAAGGGCACTATGTAACGCTTTGACAAGGGGGCGTATATTAGCACATTCATTGTAGCATGGGACGATAATGCTGATGTCAGTATGCGTCATATATCTTTCATGTCCATTTGCGCGTAAAGTTTACGGGGCTCTGTTGCCGGGATTTTATGTCGTTTTTTTGTTAAAAATAAAAAGTTTTTCTTTATATCACAGGATATAAAAATTTATTTTATGAGAAAAAATGTTTGCCTGTAAAAAAATAAGAAAGGTTAACTTTCTATAATGATCTCTGATGCAGAAAAGCAGCATATACCACGTGGGGTGTTGTGCGGTGCCGGTGCCGGCGCTTTATGGGGGCTGGTGTTTCTGGCTCCTGCACTGGTGAGCGATTTTTCGCCGGTACAGCTCGCAGCAGGGCGTTATCTTGCTTATGGTTTTATGGCGGCAGTATTGCTTGCACCTCGCTGGACCAGAGCGCTGAGTATGCCTGGTCGTAAAGACTGGATTGCTTTGATATGGCTCTCACTGCTGGGCAATATTGTTTACTATATTCTGCTCTCCCGCGCTGTGCAGACGGGCGGTATCGCTCTGACATCACTTATCATCGGGTTTTTGCCCGTAGCTGTGACACTGATTGGCACCCGCGATGCTCATGCACCATCGGTGCGCTCTCTGATGCCGTCTTTATGTCTTTGTGTTGCCGGTACTTTTTGCATTGGTTACCAGGCTTTTTTGTCTGATTCCGCTTCACCTCATACGCTACAGGGGGTGATCTGTGCTGTGGGTGCTCTGGTTTCATGGACAGCCTACGCGGTAGGGAACACACGTTGCCTGTCGCGCCTGCACCATATTTCTGTACAGGACTGGAACTTGCTGACAGGTATCGTGACGGGAGCGCTGTCTCTGGTGTTGCTGCCTGTTGTGCTGTTTGTCACTACGGCCCATCACAGTGGGGCGCGCTGGCTATATTTTTTTGGTGTTTCATCTGCTGTTGCTTTGCTGGCGTCAATCTGTGGTAACGCATTATGGAACAAAATGAGCCGTCTCGTGCCTCTGACACTTGTCGGGCAGATGATATTGTTTGAGACGTTATTTGCCCTGATTTATGGTTTTGTATGGGAGCAGCGCTGGCCCAGGCTGATGGAGGTTGTTGCTTTTGTACTGGTAACAGCAAGTGTTGTTTTATGCCTGACAGCTCATAAAAAAAAGCCAGCTTCGTCCTGACATAAAAAACCCGGGAGAGTATCCCGGGTTCTTTTGTGTTATTTATCAGGAAAAGGCGCAAGGCTGTTCGGGATACTGATCGGGATATTATTTTCCTGAAAAGCCTGCCAGATATCAAACAAAGCTTCACTGCGGATCGTTGTCGTGCTCGACACATCGTTAGCGCGTGCTGTGCCTGTAAGCAGGGCTGATCCGTCAGCAATATTGGTGATCGTTGCTGTTGGCGGGTAAGTCGGGTCAACATTTTTACTGGCTGTCAGAGCTTCGATCATGACCTGCATTGCTCTTTCAAGGTCAGAGGCAAAAGGCAGCTGTAGCACTGTGGTAAACACACCTGGTTTTTCAGAGCGCGTGGCATTACGCACAGCCGTTGTAATGAACTGTGAGTTTGGAACAATCAGAGTTGATTTATCTGACAGGGCAATATTGGTTGAACGCACACTGATGCGGGTAATGACACCGCGAGAGCCTGCAATTTCAACGACATCCCCAATTGAGACAGGACGCTCTGCCATCAGAATAATACCTGACACAAAGTTCTGCACGATAGACTGAAGACCAAAACCGATACCAACTGAGAGCGCGCTGACGACCCATGTCATGCTCTTCATGGTGACGCCGAGTGTGGAGGCAGCGGTCAGTCCGATAAGGATCCATGAGGAGTATGTGATGATACTCAGTATAGATGACTGTGCACCAATATCGAGGCTGGTTTTAGGGAAGTAACGCTCACGAAACCAGGTGGTAAGAATTTTGATGGCATAAGAGCCAAGAATAAACAGGAGAATGCAGAGAATAATTGCATCGAGCGAGATATGAAAACCACCTTCACCACTGGTTGAGGTGTCGGCTCCGTTAAAGATATAGGCAATACGACTGATGATCTGTGAGGGGTCAAAAGTGGCTCCTGCTGTGGCAACGGCAAAGCCCATAATGACAAGAAAAACACATATAATGCCGGGAATAACAACGCAGGCCTGATCAACCAGACGAGCAGGCAGGCCCAGTTGTACAAGACGTGAGCCAACGGGTGCAGAGGAAGGGAAAATAGTATCGCCCAGTGCGATGACCAGCATAGCAAACAGTACGAGTGCAGTTGTTGTGACAGCCATGCCTGAAATCCATGTGATAATGGAGTAGGCAAGGGGAATATAGCCTAAAAAGACAGCAATCCAGCAGACGATGGAGACAGAACTTGCGAGAGTCTGTAACAGCGGAGCAAGTGAGCTGTGTATTTCTTTTCCCTCACCGGTCGAGAGACGGAGCTGGCGGGGAACGGCAAACAGCAACGGACTGACACTCAGCACATAAAGAGCATCACAAAACTGGATCGACATGCTGCTCAGGCCACTTTTGGTATCGATAAAGCGCAGAATGCCACGGATAGCCAGCGCAACAGCAAACCAGAAAGGAAACAGGCGGAGGTTTTTCGCCAGTGTGTCAGAAAGGCTGATGATACGCCATTTTTCATCGCGGGAGAGCAGGTTAAATCCCAGTTCGGTGACAAAGCCACAAATCGGGATTTGTATGGCAATCATACCGGCCAGAACGGAGAGATCTTCCTGCAGGGCATTATTGTTAAATGAGATGCCGGCCCATGCAATATCAAAAGAAAAACGCCAGATAATAGCTGTCAGAATGCTGCAGGTGACAGTGGCCACAATAGCTCTGATACGACCGGCAGGCAGCACGCGGGAGACCAGGCTTCTGATGCCTCTGCGGCTAAAAAGCCATCCTGTGAGCAGGAGAGCAGAAAGAGCAAATGACCCCAGGGTCAGCAGGGCACGCTGCCCTTTAAGAGATGCTGAAAGGACAGCACCACTCTCCTGTGCCAGACGTGACAGACGACCCGTGTTATTGCCAGCCGCATCAACCAGCTGAGACCAGAATGTTATGCCCAGTGGTGTTGGAAAACGCTGTGTCAGAGTGGCCTGCTGAATGGCAGAGCCATGCTGGCGCAGTTCGTCAACAAGCTGCTGTGCTTCCAGCTGATACAGGCGCAGTCTGGTCATACGTTCAGAAATATCGCGCTGCTTTACAGAAAGGGCTTTACGCTGCGCTGTTACTGAAGGAGATTCACTTGTATCTCCTTTTTCCGGTGCTTTGCCCAGAATGTTTAGAAAGTTCTGATAAATCGTATTGTATGGCTTGATTTTTGCCAGTAGCCCATCAGCCTGTGTTGCAATAGCTGAGGCTCGTTTTAGTAACGCAGCATATGCAACCGTGCTTTCAGTCTTTGTATAATTCTTAGTGCTGCTTTCATAAACAGAATGCAGCTCAGCCCCCATAGCATCAAGAGTAGAGTCAGGAGCGATAACAGAAATACCTGAGATAAGAGGGGTAGTCGGATTTGTACTTTCTGACTGATTTTGCTGTGTGTCTTCTGCTGCTGCCCATGCTGCGGGAAGCGTAGTGAGTGAGCATATTCCTATAAATAAAGCAGTAAAAAGAGCAGAAAGAGCACGTGTCGGTATAAAAGCCATCAGGTTTCCTGTAGCAAAATGGGCGGTCAGAAAGTTTTTTTTGCGTCTGCAGGCGGGGGGAGAGGACGCCATGACCCGGACTGAAGTATTTCTGCAGGGCGGTAGTTCGTTTTATAGGCCATTTTCTCTGATTTTTCTATCCAGTATCCTAAGTAGAGATAAGGCAGATTCAGAGTGCGGGTGTGTTCAGTTAAAGTCAGAATAGCAAAGCTGCCCAGAGAACGTTGTGTCTGTTCGGGGTCATAAAAATTATAAACGGCTGAAATTCCGTCTTCAAGCACATCAATCAGACTAACCGCAACGAGGGTCTGGTCAGCTGTACGAAACTCGAGGACAGCGGTCGCAACAGGTGTATCCTCTATCATGCCCTGGTAGTCTGTCTCTGTCATCTGAGCCATGTCACTGTCAGCATGGCGTGAGTGCTGATAACGACGAAACAGGGCGTATTGCTCAGCGGTCGCAACCGGAGCGGCCACGCTGATCACAAGGTCAGCATTACGACGCAGGGTGCGTCTTTGTGTCCGGTCAGGGGTAAACTGCGACACAGGCAGACGAATGGGAATGCAGGCAGAGCAGTTTTCGCACATTGGCATATAAGCGAAAGTATGACTGCGCCGAAACCCCGCACGGGACAGGCGACTATGCAGGGCGTTTGCCTGAGGTGTTGCCAGGTCAGCAATTATTTTACGCTCGGTTTTGCCTGGCAGATAGGGGCAGGGCGTAGCTTGAGCAGAATAGAAAAACTGCGAATGACGCAGCGGTGAAACCATAAGGGGTCTGTCCGTTCAGCTTACAGGTAAGAAAATCCAGAGATATTTATTTTGGTGGTGTTAACCGGGATATAATAACACATATCAGATTTTTTCTGTGGTCAGACAGACTCATCTGGCCACAGAAAAAATAAGAGTATCTTACTGTCCGTAGGTCTGACGAATACGTTCAGCAGCTTCAACAGCAAAGTAAGTGAGTATACCATTAGCTCCGGCACGACGGAAGGCAAGCAGGCTTTCCATGACGGCGCGCTCATGGTCGAGCCAGCCATTTCGAATGGCAGCCATAAGCATCGCGTATTCACCAGAGACCTGGTACACATAAGTGGGAACAGAAAAAGTTTCTTTTACGCGCTGCACGATGTCGAGGTACGGCATGCCAGGTTTAACCATGACCATGTCAGCACCTTCAGCAATATCCATCTCGACTTCGCGCATGGCTTCATCGCTGTTGGCAGGGTCCATCTGATAGGTTTTTTTATCACCCTTCAGTTTGTCTCCTGACCCCAGAGCATCACGAAACGGACCATAGAATACACTGGCATATTTAGCCGCGTAAGACATGATGCGTGTGTTCACCATGCCATTTTCGTCAAGGGCTGTACGCATCGTGCTGATACGGCCATCCATCATGTCTGACGGAGCGATAATATCAATGCCGGCTGCTGCCTGATTAACGGTTTGCCGGGTCAGAATAGCGACAGAGTCGTCGTTGTGAACATAACCATCGCGAATAACCCCGTCATGGCCGTGGCTGGTATAGGGGTCAAGTGCGACGTCACCAATCAGCCCGAGATGAGGAAATTCTTTTTTGAGTAAGCGTGCAGCCCGACACATCAGGTTGTCAGGGTTGAGAGCCTCAGTGCCTTCAGCATCCTTAACTTCTGCAGGTGTGACAGGAAAGAGGGCAAGAGCGGGAATGTCCAGTTTGGCGGCATGCTCGACATGACCTGCAAGGCGATCAAGGGTAACACGGTGCACGCCTGGCATAGAGGCCACTTCGGTTACGGTATTCGTGCCTTCGGTAAAGAAAATCGGCCAGATAAGGTTATTAATGCCCAGCGAAGTTTCAGCAACCAGTCGACGGGTAAAATCGTCAACCCGGTTACGACGTGGGCGGGCCAGAGGAAAGCGCCCTGCCTTCATGGGGAAAATCTCCTGAAATGAGTTGATGCCTGGTCTGTTACAGCTAAGCGTGACAAACCAGACAGGGGCTGATGTAAAGTCTACCTGTTTCGTGCGAGTTTACTATTGCGGTGACCGTAACCCATGTAGACGATCAGACCAATTGACAGCCAGAGAACAAGGCGAACCCAGGTCATTTTGTCGAGGGCTATCATCAGGCTGCCACAGCATAAAACGCCAAGGGCAGGGATAATGTCTCCCCCCGGCAGCCGGAAAGCACGCGGGGCATCGGGTGACTTACGCCTCAGAACCATAACGCCGATGCAGGCAATAACAAATGCCAGCAATGTACCTATCGAGGTCATGTGCCCAAGTTCAGAGATCGGCAGGAAGGCGCTGAGCAGGCTGGTGATGACCATGAAAAAGATGTTCGAAAGCCATGGTGTCTGAAACTTACTGTGTGTTTTGCTGAACATCGGAGGGAGTAACCCATCGCGTGACATTGCAAAAAAGACGCGGCTTTGCCCGAGAAGCAGCCCGAGAAGCACAGAGGTGAACCCGCAGATAATACCAATTTTAATAGCCAGCTGCAGCCAGTGATAAGGGGTCTGGTTAATGGCTGCCGCAACCGGTGCGGCGTCGCCAAGCATCTGTTTGTAGTTAAGCAGGCCTGTCATCACAACTGAGAAGGCAACATAAACAAAGGCACATATGACCAGGCTGCCAAGAATGCCAATAGGCATATCACGTGCAGGGTTTTTTGTTTCCTGTGCTGTGGTTGAAACAACATCGAATCCGACATAGGCAAAAAAGATAGTGCCTGCCGCACGCATAATACCAGACCAGCCAAAGTGGCCAAACGTGCCTGTATTTTCGGGAATGAAGGGATGATAGTTTGCGGGATGAATAAACGCTATTCCAAAGCCAATAAAAGAGGCGATGATAAGGAGTTTTATTATAACAATAACGGCGTTAACTTTAGCGGACTGTGAAATGCCGCGTATAAGCAGTAGTGATACAATGCATATAATAAAGGCCGCAGGCAGGTTGATCAGGCCTCTGACAATTGTGCCATCTGGCATCCCGATCCTTTCAAGGGGGGATGCTGTAAGTCTTCGGGGAAGTTCCAGCCCCCATGAGTCAAGCAGAGACGTCACATAACGAGACCAGCTTACTGCCACGGTCGCTGCGCCGACCGAATATTCAAGCACCAGGTCCCAGCCGATAATCCAGGCTACCAGTTCACCCATTGTAACATATGCATAGGTATAGGCACTGCCGGCAATGGGAATCATACTTGCCAGTTCGCTGTAGCACAGCCCGGCAAACCCACAGGCAATGGCTGCAATAAGAAAAGAGATGGCTACAGCCGGCCCCGCATTTTCTGAGGCAGCAATACCAGTCAGAGAAAACAGCCCGGCTCCGATGGTTGTGCCAATGCCAAGAGCAATCAGATTTCCTGGCCCAAGAACCCGCTTTAGTCCATTTTTGCGTTCCAGTTTTTCAAGCGGCATACAGCGTGCGAATAACGAGCCGGGTGAAGATGGCGGCCTGTGCTCCATCAGTTTTTCTCCTGTCACAACCAGCACGTATAAAAGGGAGAAAGGGCGTGGTGGTGTGGTCCTGATAAAATAACAAATTGGCTATGTCAGTAAGATATGTTTTTAACGTAATGAAATTATCTACTGTGTCTACCGCTTATAGTGCTATAGCGTGGGCAACTACAAAAGATTTAAAAAGGAGCCTTCAATGAGCCGGACAGATCTGGATCGTTTTTTTCGTGATACTGTAGAGGAGGTCGATCCTGCTGTTGCTGCCGCTCTGGCAGGGGAACTCAAACGTCAGCAGGATGGTATTGAGCTGATTGCCAGTGAAAACATGGTTTCACAGGCTGTTTTACAGGCTCAGGGCAGCGTGCTGACCAACAAATATGCAGAAGGATACCCTGGTCGCCGTTATTATGGTGGCTGTGTTGAGGTTGATAAGGTGGAAAGCCTTGCAATTGAACGGGTTAAAAAGCTGTTTAATGCCGGGTTTGCCAATGTGCAGCCTCATTCAGGTGCTAATGCGAACCAGGCCGCATTTATGGCGCTGGCAAAACCTGGTGATACCGTTCTGGGTATGAGCCTGGCAGCAGGCGGGCATCTGACCCATGGTGCGGCCCCGAACTATTCAGGCAAATGGTTCAATGCGGTGCAGTACGGTGTGCGTCGTCAGGATGGTCTGCTTGACTATGATGAGATGGAGCGTCTGGCCCGTGAAACAAAGCCCACTCTGATCGTTGCCGGTGGTTCAGCTTATCCGCGTATTATCGATTTTGCCCGCTTCCGTAAAATTGCGGATGAAGTCGGTGCCGCTCTTATGGTTGATATGGCCCATTTTGCCGGCCTGGTTGCAGCAGGTCTGTACCCCAACCCGCTGGATTATGCCGATGTGGTAACATCCACCACGCATAAAACACTTCGTGGTCCTCGCGGCGGTCTTATCCTGACTAATGATGAGGCTTTAGCGAAGAAAATTAACTCAGCTGTTTTCCCTGGTCTTCAGGGTGGTCCGCTCATGCATGTTATTGCTGCAAAAGCTGTCGCTTTTGGAGAAGCACTGCAGCCTGAGTTTAAAGAATATCAGAAAGCTGTGCAGACTAACGCCAATGTGCTGGCAGAATCTCTCGTAAAGCGTGGCTTTGATATTGTGACCGGCGGTACAGATTCGCACCTGCTTCTGGTTGATCTGCGTCCGAAAAAAGTGACCGGTAAAGCTGCTGAGCAGGCTCTTGAGCGTGCTGGTATCACCGCTAACAAAAATGCCATTCCGTTTGACCCTGAAAAACCGGCTATTACGTCAGGTGTGCGTCTGGGCAGCCCGGCGGCAACAGCACGTGGTTTCCGTGAGGCTGAGTTTGACGAAATCGGGGCCATGATTGACGAAGTGCTGACAGCTCTGGCCCGCTCCGGTGGAGAAGGCGATCATGAGGTTGAACAGGCTGTGCATGAGCGAGTTAAAGCTCTTTGCGCACGTTTCCCTATCTATAGCTGAGTGTTAAACTGACTGCCAGATTTCTGGCCGTCAGGTCTCGGTGATCTTACAGCGTCGTGTTAAAGCGGCGCTGTAAGTGTTTAACAGGCTCTGGCAAGCCTGAGCGCAATGTGGTTTTTGACCGGCCGCAGGTTAGGAATAACCAGAAGGCAGTTATCGTAAGGCGTACGAATTTCTTCTCCTCCATCAAGAGCCAGAAGAGTTCCCTGTCTGCGAATAAGGTCACAGTTGCGAAATGGTTTTATAAAAATGAATTTATCGGTGCGTGCATGCACAGCATGTGTCACGGCTGCGACAGGTGCTTTGATATTTGCTGCGACAGGTGTCGCTCTTTGGTCTGAAGAGGTGATTCCGCATATTTGCGGAAAAAGAGCCGCAGCCCGACGTGCCAGCTCCTGACTTGCGGTGCTCCAGTGTTGTCCTGTTTCAAAAAGGCAGGCTGTTGCCTGTGTATTGTCAGATAAAAAATGAGGGTGATCAATCAGGCGCAGACCGCTCTGACAGGGGGCATCCTGTATAACCCACGGCGGGCTGGTCAGAGCTGAGGCAACGGCACGTGAATGGTTTATATTTTTTTGTTTCTGTCCTGTGAGTAAAAGAGGCGGGCCGTCCCAGAACATCGAGTGCAGGTCTAGCACTCTGTCTGCTTCTGTAATAAGCGGGGCCACAGCTCGGATACGGTTTATTTCGTAAGACTGATGGCCTGAGCGAAGAAGGTCAGGGCACCAGAGCCGGTTCATATCCTCATCCACAAAGCGGCTGCGTGTGGGGTGTTGGGGGTCAAACTGCTCAAAAGCTTTTAAGTTGAGAAAAATCAGGCTGAGTTTTCCGCGTTCAGGGCGTATTTTTTGAGACAGCAGCGCATTGAGAGCATAAGCCCCGGCATATTCATTGCCATGCATAAGAGCCGTAATGACAACATGGGGCCCGCGTGCCGGACCTTCAAAGTGATGCACACCTTCGATTCCACAATTGCCTTTAATCCAGGGGGTAATGTCAGGAGGGGGGATTGTCTGAGTGAAGACGGGCAGGGAATACTGAGATGGAGCCAGCACAGCAGAAATCGTCCGGAAGCGTACCGGAGCATGCTCGGTGTCGTGTCTGCGGGAGGCACAGCTCATAGTGTGTATCCTGTCTGACTACAGATAAAAATTAGCTGCTGACAAGAAATATGCCTGCATAGTGCAGTTACTATGAAAGTAAGGGGGCTGGTATGCAATCCCTCCCCGGACTGATTTACCGTCCGGGAAGTTAAAAAAGTATAAAAAAGAGAATTTTTAATAAAATTACAATAAAACAGTTAGTTAGCTGGTGGTGGCAAGGCCTGATCTTCGGTCAGGATACGAAATTTTATTTCGGCACCTTTTTCAATATCACGGAGTTTTTTGCGGTCTGTCAGGCTGCATAAGGTCAGAGCGGTGCCTGTTTTACCGGCTCTGCCTGTGCGGCCAATACGGTGCAGATAGACTTCGGGCTGTTCAGGCGGGGCAAAATTAATAACGGTTTTAATGTCAGGCACGTCCAGCCCGCGTGCAGCAATATCTGTTGCAACCAGTATGGGGGTGCGCCCTGAGGTGAAGCTGGCTACAGTTGCATTACGCTGTGCCTGTGTCAGGTCACCATGCAGAGGTGCCGCAGGCAGTTTGTTCTTTTTCAGAAAGCCCGCAATCTGATCAGCCTCAGCTTTTGTCTGGGTAAAGACAATCGTTTTACTTTTTCTGTCGCGGTTAAAAAACGTTTTAAGAAAAGCAGTCCGCAGCCCGGGGTCAATAAAATAAGCGCCCTGACGAATGGGCCCTCTTTTCTCAGGGTGTTTTTCAATTTCAACCTTGACCGGTTTGTGCAGTAATTTGTGCAAAACGGGTGTCAGTGTATCAGGTAATGTTGCCGAGAAAAATAAAGTCTGACGTATTTCAGGCAGGCTCTCGATAACAGTTGCACTTTCTTCAAAAAATTCAGGGGCAAACAGCCTGTCCCCTTCATCCATTACAACACGGGTGCAGGTTGCCGGGTCCAGGTCACCCATATGAATAAAATCAAGCAGGCGGCCCGGCGTTGCGATAATAACGCGCGGCCCCTTATGATCGAGACTTTCAGCCTGAGGTTCGCGGTCAGCTCCACCATATAATGTGATAACAGCCGGGGCACCGCTCTTAAAACGGTTCGCTCTGGGGTCCAGCCCCAGGCAGCGTCTGAAAACACCGGCAGTTTGCAGGGCAAGCTCCCGGGTCGGTACAATCACCAGCACATCGTTGTGACGGCGTGTGCTGAGCAGATGGTGTAACAGTGGCAGCGCATAGGCCGCCGTTTTACCTGTGCCGGTGGGGGCAATGGCCAGCACATCTTTATCATTAAGCACGGCAGGAATGGTCTGTTCCTGCACGGGGGTCGGTTGTGTCATACCCGCCTGGGTAGCGTGAGTGCAAAGAGCGGGCAGAAGGCCCATTGTCTCGAAACTGTTAGACATGCTGGTTTTGTCTGCCTTGAGCGAAGAATGTCTTGTCTATATGCCCAAACATGGCAGAATTTTAAACCCCGCACAGAGTATGATGTTTAGCCAGAGGAGAAAATCGTGTCAGTTTCAGCACTGATTATAGGGGAAGACTTCGCGGGGATGCGCTCTCAGGCGTGTGGTCTGGCTGTGCGTGCAGAGTGGCAGAGCGCGTTTCATCCTGTCCGCCCCTCACGTTTATCTCGCTTGTTGCTGCGTGGCCCTGAGATGCTGAGCCGCAGGTGTCTTGCTGATCTGAACGGTGTTGATCTGGTCAAAGAAGCGCAGAAGACAGCACAGATGCTTATCAGTATTGGTGGCAAAGGCGGAGCTGCAGGGGCTGCGCTGAGCGCTGTGGCAGGCTTGCCTGTTGTGCAGATTCAGCATCCGCGACAGGCTTTGTCACGTTTTAATCTTATTCTGGCCTGTGTACATGATGAAATAAGCGGGCCGAACGTGTTGCTTGGCCGCACGGCACTTCATGGGTTAACGCCTGAGGTGCTGGAGCAGGTGCGTGCTGAGTGGATGCCTCGTTTTGCTCATTTGCCACGCCCCCTGACAGCGGCTCTGGTGGGCGGGTCTAACGGACGTTTCAGCTTTGGTGTGCGTGAGGCCGCAAGTCTTGGGGATGCTCTTGCCGTCACGACTGCCGATTCCCGGGGCAGTCTTATGGTAACACCCTCGCGGCGCACAGACCCCGCAGCACTGGCCGTGCTGACTGAGCGGGTTCACGCTGTGGGAGGAGAGGTCTGGAATGGTGAAGGTGATAACCCTTATAAAGGGCTGATTGCCTGTGCCGACCAGATCGTCGTAACGACAGACAGCGTTTCTATGGTGTCAGAAGCTGTAGCGGGCACAGCGCCTGTGTCGGTCTTTCCTTTACCAGGCAGATCACGGCGTATTTTTCGTTTTGTGGATGAGCTGGTTAAAGCCGGGCGTGTCAGGCTGCTGGAGAGCAGGGCGCAGCGTTTACCTAAGATATGGGCAGTCCAGCCTCTTGATGACACAACGGAGCTGGTGGGTGAAATGCACCGTCGGCTGGCTCTGTGATAACAGATTTATGCCCAGATGGTCCCCAGCAGCACAATAGTACCGACAATCAGTGCTGCCATATGGCGCATGACGTGCTCGGGTGAATCGGGGGGGAGTAAGACGTAGTAACGATAGCAGTATAACATCAGCGCACAGCCGGTTGTGCCCGTAATGATACGGGTTACAGGAAGTCGTGAGAATTTGCTGGTGTTAAACTGCATCGTTTGTCACGCTTTATGGGCCGGGGAAAACCGAGGCGGGGTAGCCCTGGGCAAAAAGTGCTGTACGCAGCGAGGTGTGGTTAATCTGCGCTGTAATTTTTTCACGCACAACAGGTTTGGCAAAAAAGGCCAGGCCAAGTCCCGCAGCCTGCAGCATAGGCAGGTCATTGGCGCCGTCACCAATAGCCAGAGCCTGCTCGGGGGCTAGGTGGTGGCGCTGTGATAATGTGTTGAGCAGGTGCAGCTTGGTGTCAGGGCCAAGAACAGGCTGGCCGGTTTCACCTGTCAGAAAACCGTTATCGCTTAGCAGCGTATTGGCATGATTTTCCTGAAAATTACACAGGGCAGCAACACGTTCAGTAAAAAAAGTGAACCCGCCTGAAACCAGAGCCGTATAGGCGCCGTGTGCCCGCATTGTCTGCACAAGGGCTTTTGCGCCATCGTTGAGGCGCACATCCTGCCAGGCTTTTTCAAGCAATGAGGCCGGAAAGCCTTTGAGCAGAGCCACACGCTCACGCAGAGCAGTGGCAAAGTCCAGCTCGCCATTCATGGAGCGTGCAGTGATAGCGGCAATCTTATCGCCAATACCAGCATGTGTTGCCAGGTCATCAAGCGTTTCACCGGCGACAATGGTGCTGTCCATGTCTGAAACCAGCAGGTGTTTGCGTCGCGCTGCCGGATGTGTCAGGACCGCATCAACTGGTTTGTCACCCAGAGCGGCCTGTAAAAGCGGCAGCCGTTCTGCGGCATCAGCAGGGCAGATAATGTCGGCTGCTTCGCCAGGGGAGAGAACAGAAGGAGAGTGCGTGCTGTGCATGCACTCCTGCGCCGTAGCGATAATGTCATCGCTCAGCGTCGTTGCATCGCGTTGTGCAACAAGGGTCAGAACAAGGGTTTTCATTTGCCCGTAATGTGACAGGAATGCTCGTATGAGGCAAGCAGATGTATGGAACTTTGATGTGAGCGCACCGTATCGGCTGCCAGCCGTGATTGTGGCCGGGCCAACCTGCTCTGGTAAGTCAGATATGGCGCTTATGCTGGCAAAAGCTCTGCACGGTACAATCATTAATGCAGATTCGATGCAGGTTTATAAAGAACTGAGAGTTCTGACCGCACGGCCGGCTGAGGCAGATGAGGCGTCTGTCCCTCATCGTTTATACGGGGTTTTACCGGCAGCTGAAAAAGGGAGCGTGGCCTGGTGGCGTGAGCGCGCGCTTGAGTGCATGAACGAGGCCTGGCAGGCAGGGCGGCTGCCCATTCTGTGTGGTGGTACCGGGATGTATATGAATGCTCTGGTTAAAGGGCTTGCTGAAATTCCGCCCTCTGACCCGCTTGTGCGTGAGCAAACCCGTGAGTTTGTCAGTGAGTACGGAGCTGCTGCCCTGCATGACCGTCTGATGGAGGCAGACCCCGAAATGGCTGCGCGTTTGCATCCGGCAGATTCGCAACGTGTCAGCCGCGCGTGGGAGGTGCTGCGCAGCACCGGCCGCAGTCTGGCCTGGTGGCAGCAGCAGCCCGGCCTGCCGCCTGCCGCCTGTCGTTTTGTCGCATTACGTCTTTTACCGCCGCGTGATGAGTTAAGAGCCCGCATTGCACAGCGTTTTGATAAAATGATGGCGCAGGGCGCGCTGGCAGAGGTGCAGGCACTCCTTTCGCAAAACCTTGACCCCGCTTTGCCGGCTATGCGTGCCCATGGCGTGCCGGAACTGAGAGCCTGTCTGCAGGGTGAAATCAGTGAGGAGGAGGCGATGCGCCTGGCTGTGCTGGCAACCGGGCGTTATACGCGCCGTCAGGCGACGTGGTTTGCCCATCATGCTCTGGCTGAGGATGAGCGAACATATGATTTTAATGCGTGCACACCACCGTTTGAGAAATTTTCGGAAAGAAAAAGAGATGAAATCATTTCTTTTATTATTAACGGGATTGACGCTCCCCCTTCAGTTCTCTAAAGATGCGCTCAGACCGATTTGAAAAGACGGAATAATATTATGTCGAACACAGCCTCAGCCCACCCGGCTACAAAGAACACCGCATCTCTCCCCGGAGCGGAAGTTCTTATGCGCGCTCTTCAGGAGCAGGGTGTGGAGGTGATTTTCGGCTATCCTGGCGGGGCAGTGCTCCCTATTTATGATGCATTGTTTCGTCAGAATGCTATTCGTCATGTTCTTGTTCGCCATGAGCAGGCTGCTGTGCATGCGGCCGAGGCTTATGCACGCTCAACAGGTAAAGTCGGGGTTGTTCTGGTCACAAGCGGGCCGGGTGCGACAAATGCTGTCACCGGGCTGCTCGATGCACTGATGGATTCTATCCCGCTGGTGTGTCTGTCCGGGCAGGTGCCTTCACCACTGATTGGCTACGATGCATTTCAGGAGGCAGACACCACAGGTATTACCCGCCCGGTTACCAAATATAATTATCTGGTACGTGACCCCGAGACCCTGGCTGAAACCCTGCATGAAGCATTTGCAATTGCCCGCTCAGGTCGTCCCGGTCCGGTTCTTGTTGATTTGCCAAAAAATATTATGGTTGGTGACGCCCCTTATGTCAGTGCCGGAGCTGTAACACCGCGGACTGGTAAAGTGCGTATGGACCCGGAGCGTGCAGCGGTGGCTGCCGCTGTGGCTGCAATGAAAAAAGCACGCCGCCCTCTGTTTTATACTGGTGGTGGTATTATTAATGCTGGTCCGCAGGCGTCTGAAACGCTGCGCAAACTGGCTCGCCTTACACGGTTTCCTGTTACGTCAACTCTTATGGGGCTGGGAGCATTTCCCGGAACTGACAGCCAGTTCCTGGGGATGCTGGGCATGCACGGCACATATGAGGCGAATCTGGCAACGCATGGGTGTGATGTTCTGATAGCGCTGGGCAGCCGCTTTGATGACCGTGTTACAGGCCGCTTGGATGCATTCTCTCCCGATTCATTTAAAATTCATGTCGATATTGATCCGTCTCAGATCAATAAAATTGTGCATGTTGATCTGCCCATTATTGGTGATGTCGGCCGCACCATGGCGCTGATGATCGAAGAGTGGGAAGCGCAGTCTGCCTATGAACATAATGATGATCTTGATGCCTGGTGGCAGCAGATCGAAGCCTGGCGTAGCCTCGACTGTCTGCGTTTTTCACAGGACCAGACTCCTGATGCGGTGATTAAGCCTCAGCAGGCTATTCGTCGGATTTATGAACTGGCCCGTGAGACGGGACGCGAGACCTATGTCAGCACTGAAGTCGGGCAGCATCAGATGTGGGCTGCACAGTATTTTCAGTTTGACGCCCCTAACCGCTGGCTGACATCAGGTGGCCTGGGCACGATGGGGTATGGTCTGCCTGCGGCTGTTGGTGCGCAGATAGCCCACCCAGACGCTCTGGTGCTCGATATTGCCGGTGAGGCTTCAACCCTTATGAATGTGCAGGAACTGGGGACGATTGCCCAGTATCGCCTGCCGGTTAAGCTGTTCATTATTAACAACCATTATATGGGTATGGTGCGGCAGTGGCAGGAGCTTCTGCATGGTTCGCGTTATTCAGAAAGTTACAGCGACGCGCTGCCTGACTTTATCAGACTGGCTGAAAGTTTTCATGCAAAGGGGATGCGGGCAACCCGTCTTGATGAGCTTGATAACGTAATTCGCGAAGCACTGGCGCATCCTGGCCCTGTTGTTGTTGATCTGTGCGTGGCAGAGGGTGAAAACTGCTTCCCGATGATTCCTTCGGGTGCCGCTCATAATGAGATGATTCTGGGGCCTGAGCAGGAGGAGCGTGGCGTGCAGGTCACCCGTGAAGGCCGGGCTCTTGTCTGAGCACGAATCTTGTGGCCTGCTGATGCCGCATCAGATGTTTTCCTAAGCTATAACTTCAGGAAGTTTAAATATGCAGAAGGAAATTCCCGGTCCTGCAGTTATCTCTCTGCTGGTAGATAACGAAAGTGGGGCTCTGGCCCGTATTATCGGTTTGTTTTCAGGGCGTGGATATAACATCCGGAGCCTGACAGTTGCACCGGTTGACGAAGAAGGTCTCGTGTCACGTGTGAATGTCGTCACAACAGGCACACCGGCTGATATTCGTCAGATTGAAGCACAGATTGAACGTCAGGTGCCTGTGTCGCGTGTGGTGAACCTCACAGCTGAGGGGCCGCATGTTGCACGTGAAATGGCACTGATTAAGGTTGTGTCACATGGTGAGGCCCGCACAGAAGCTCTGCGTATAGCTCAGGCTTTTCGTGCGCGCGCTGTTGATACAACTGCATCCTCCTTCGTGTTTGAACTCACAGGTTCAACCGATAAACTCGACAGCTTTATTGAGCTTATGCGTCCGCTTGGGCTGGCTGAAGTGTCTCGCACAGGGGTTGCGGCTATTCGTCGCGGGCCACAGACAATTTAGCAACACTGGCGCATCAACTTAACAATGCAGACCATCGGGGTCTGCCAGAACAGGAAAAAAGAGAATGGCACTGCGCGTTTATTATGATCGTGATGCAGACGTTAACCTGATTAAATCTAAAAAAGTTGCGGTCATTGGTTATGGCAGTCAGGGCCATGCTCATGCAAACAACCTGAAAGACAGCGGTGTAAAAGACCTGGTTATCGGTCTGCGTGAAGGTTCATCAGCCGTTAAAAAAGCACAGGATGCTGGTTTTACGGTTATGACACCAGACAAAGCCGCTGCATGGGCTGATGTTGTTATGGTGCTGACACCTGACGAAGGGCAGGGCGCTCTTTATAAAGAGTCTCTGGAAAAGAACCTGAAACAGGGTGCGGCTCTGGTTTTTGCTCACGGTCTGGCAATTCACTTCCGTATTATTGAAGCCCGTCCTGACCTCGATGTGTTCCTGATCGCACCAAAAGGTCCTGGCCACACAGTACGCTCTGAATATCAGCGTGGTGGTGGTGTACCCTGTCTTGTTGCGATTGCTCAGGACAAATCAGGTGCAGCGCTTGAAATCGCTCTGTCTTATGCTTCTGCCATTGGTGGTGGTCGTGCCGGCACGATTGAAACAAGCTTTAAAGAAGAAGTTGAAACCGATCTGTTCGGTGAGCAGGCAGTTCTGTGTGGTGGCCTGGTTGAGCTGATCCGTGCTGGCTTTGAAACACTGGTTGAAGGTGGCTATGCCCCTGAAATGGCCTATTTTGAGTGTCTGCATGAAATGAAGCTGATCGTAGATCTGATCTATGAAGGCGGCATTGCCAACATGAACTACTCTATTTCTAACACAGCTGAATATGGTGAGTATGTCTCTGGTCCGCGTGTGATCACGGCTGAAAGCAAAAAAGCTATGAAAGAAATTCTGACAGATATTCAGAACGGTACTTTCGTTCGTAACTTCATTCTCGAAAACCAGTCTGGTAATGTTGGCTTTAAAGCCACACGCGCAATTAACGACGCACACCAGATTGAAGCCGTTGGCGAAAAACTGCGTGGTATGATGCCATGGATTGCAAAGTCACGTATGGTTGACAAAACCAGAAACTAAACTGTTTTTTGCAGTTTCCTGAGTTGCATGAAACCCTGCCGGGCTCCCTGGCAGGGTTTTTTCTTGGCTTATGTTCTATGATGATATTCAATAGGTTATCAGACAATAAAGGACAGGAAGATGGTGGCATTACGTATCAAAAAGGCTTGTGCGCTTATAGCAGGTCTTGCTGTTTTTCCCGCTGTGGCGCACGCTGAAAGTGCCGCTCATGGTCAGTTTATTGATGCACAGGGTAGTGAGCGTGGCACTGTTGAGGTGCGCCCGGCCCCTCATGGTGTGTTGATTCATCTTGAGGTGAGTGGTCTTACCCCTGGCTGGCATGCTGTGCATTTTCATGAAAAAGGCAGTTGCACACCTGATAAATTCACCTCGGCTGGAGGACATGTGCACGCAACAACGCCGGTAGTACATGGTTTTATGAATGAAAAAGCTAATGACGCCGGTGATTTGCCAAATATTTATGTCGGGCACGATGGTTCAGCCCGGGCAGAGTTTTATTCTCCTCTGGTGTCTTTGAAAACGGCTGAGGGTGGTCGTTCTGTTTTACTTGATAAAGACGGAGCGTCAGTGGTTATCCACGCTAATCCTGATGACTACCAGTCACAGCCCATTGGTGGGGCAGGCGGCCGTGTGGCCTGTGCTGTTTTGAGGGAGTAGTATTGCTCAGGGCAGAGACGGAGTCGTTTCGCCCAGGTAAAGGCTGGCGGCTGATGGCCGCCACTCACCGGTATTTTCGTCGCGCCCCTGAAGCAGAAAATGCGGCGAGTTTGTTTTGAGTTCAGCTACAGCTTTTTTCAGAAAAACCTGCATAGATGGTGTTTGTCTGCGGTTAATCAGACAGCATAACGGTGTGTCAGGAAAGGCTTTAAGGAGTGCAGCAGATCCATCTTCTCCTGCAATGATCATCAGAGGATTTTTTTTACGCTTTTCCACAAAATGGGTGCGGATCAGAGTGACCTTCCCGTCATCGTAAGGGAAGGGGTATCCTGGGGCAGCTGAAGGCTGAAGCACACTTTTTTTACTGCTGAGGCGTGCACCCAGAATTAATGCACGTGGCAGATTATAGCCATATTCTGTAGAAGTCGCGAAGGCTGCTGTGCTTTCCTCAAATGATGATGTGCATATGACCGGGTCTATACCGTATTCCTGTATAATCTGAAAAAAATCAGCCATCTCGGGTGTCAGGCGCAGCCCCTGCGACAGGGTTACACTGACAGTTCCGGCTTTGCCCGGGCGACTTTGCGGGCAATTCCATGTTTCGGTACCAATTGATTGCCCAAGCTCACGTTCATAAGCTGCGCGACTTACGGCGAGTATGCTGGCATGTGTCTGGCCTGCTGCCAGAGAGACAAGCCATCGCTGTGCACTTTCTTCACCCTGGGTTGCTATCAGTGCCTGGTGAAAAAAGGCCATACGTGCACGAAAGGCCTGAAGAGCAGGGTTTTGCACCAGCTCATTGCGGGGAAGAGGGTGTGGGCGGTGGCTGTACTGTGCTAAAAGAGTTTGATAATCTTCGAGTAAATCTTCTGAAAGAGCCTGCAAAGAGAGAGGTTTCTTGTCGGTCGTGAGAAATGGTGCCGGCAGTGCCTCACCTGATATATGACCAGAAAAAAGTGTGCGAAAACTATAAGCGGGGAGCAGGAACGAGAAGTGCTCCAGCATGTAGTAAAATAGGGTAAGCTGCACATTTCCAACAATGGCAGTGTTATCCCAGTCAACAACGATGTAAGGACGGGTTCCGACCCGGTCAAAAGCACTTTGTTGCTGATGCTGCTCTAAAAATTTCTGAATGATTGTGCGGGTCCGCGGTGCCCATTTGAGAGTTTCAAGCTCAGCGGGCTGAATGATGTCAGGGTTGAAATCCTGCGCATGGCTCCGCACGGGCCAGAGAAGGGCTGCTCCGGCGGCAGACAGTAAAGAACGTCGGCTGAGAGAGTATTTCGTCATCAGATCAGAATGTTATCCTGCAGCGCACTATGTTTTTCAAAACTATAAGCACGCTGTGCAGAATTGTCAGGCACACTTTACTGTATTGCACATATGCGTGTGCCTGATATCTGGACTTTTTTAGTTTTCTGCCCCGGCGAGAAGACGGGCAAGAGCACGTTTGCGCCCCATAAGAGGCAGCAGGTCTTTGAGTTCAGGGCCGTGTTCTTCGCCGGTCAGGGCAAGACGCAGTGGAAGAAAAAGAGCTTTACCTGAAAGACCGGTTTTTTCTTTCAGCGTGGCTGTCCATGTTTTCCAGGTGCTCACGTCCCATGGCTCATCGGGAAGAAATGTTGCTGCCTGGTGCAGGAAGGCAGTCTGCTCCGGCTCCTGAACCGGTGGAATAATGTCTTCATATACAACATTAAACCAGTGTCTGGCTTCAGACAGCAGTTCAATATTACCGCGGATCGCCAGCCAGAATTCTTCACTACTGCCTGCGGGCAGATGCTCTCTGACGGCTTCATAAGGCTGCTGACCAAGGAATTTGTGGTTCAGGCTCAGCAGCTGCTGGATGTTAAAGCGTGCAGCTGATCTGGAGACGTGTGAAATATTATAAACGCGTGCCTGCTCTTCAAACGGTAGCAGAACCGGGTCATCAGAGCTGCCCAGGCGTGCCAGGTAAGCGACCAGCGCTTCGGGCTCCATTCCGTCAGTTCGCAGGGTACGCAGAGACATAGCGTCAAAGCGTTTTGACAGTTTGCCGCCATTTTCATCAAGCAGCAGGGGCAGATGTGCAAAATTAAAGTGGTCAGGCTTTGCCCCGAGTGCCTCTGCAATGTCGATCTGCACCCCGGTGTTGGTGACGTGATCTTCACCGCGGATAATGTGTGTGATGCCCGTCTCCATGTCATCAACAACAGAGGCGAGGGTGTAAAGCACCGTGCCATCAGTCCGCACTAAGACAGGGTCAGAGAGCGAAGGCAGTTTGACCTGACATTCTCCCATGACCTGGTCCTGCCAGCGCACAACGCGTTCAGAAAGCTGAAAACGCCAGTAAGGCACTTTGCCATTGGCTTCAGCCTGGGCGCGCTGCTGTGCTGTCAGTTTCAGCATAGCCCGGTCATAGATGGGGGGACGACGCTGGCGGATCTGTATTTCGCGTTTTGCAGCGAGCTCGTATTCGCTTTCAAAACAGGGGTAAAGGCGCCCGGTGGCTTTCAGTTTTGCAATGGCCCGGGCATAGCGGTCGAGGCGTTCTGTCTGTCTGAAAGTTTCATCCCAGGTAATGCCAAGCCAGCTAAGGTCAGTGCGAATAGCTTCAGCATGGCTTTCTTTCGAACGCTCAGTGTCAGTATCATCAATACGGAGCTGAAACTTACCCCCGTGATGGCGGGCAAACAGGGCGTTGGCAATGGCAAGACGGGCGTTGCCGACATGCAGCATACCGGTAGGGCTGGGAGCAAAACGAAGTTTCATAAAGTCTCTGTATGATAAAGTGATGGTGCCTGGTCAGACAGACCGTACGACCAGCGTTTAATGATGTGTGGTAGCAGAATCCTCATCATCTGTATCAGCATAGGCGGAGAAATCCTCCTCCTCTTCATCAACCAGACGGCGGGGGTCAAGCATACGCCAGTCGCGTTCCATAAACGAAGCCGGTGTTGCGGTGAAGTCATCAAGCTCGTTGGCTGACAGCCATGCGTCATCACCTGCGTCGACAACAATAGCATCTTCACCAAAGCAGAGCCATGCGTCGAGCACTTCTCTGGCTGACGCACCTGCTGTCCGGCAGCGTTCAATACTGTCACGCACATAGCAGCGGGCAAAAGCATTGGCATGCGCCAGGTCATGGAACCCGCCGACTTCTTCACTGATACCTTCCTCAGCACCGCCGGCCAGGTCAAGAATGCGAACGCGCCATGTTTTATCTTCTGTAGCGGAGTTTTCGGTCATGAGCCGGGTCCTTTCTGCAAAGTGCGTAGGGAGGGGAGGAGGAATTCGCGCCCGATTTTGACACGTTCCTGACCGTTATAAGAGACGATATCAGCAGTTGCATATGTTTCATTCCACTGATCAGGAATGAACGAGCCGGTGCCAACCACATCAACCGGTGCGTGAGCATCTGTCATACAGGCACATTTTATCACGTTAAAGCCTGATGATGCGATAATTTTAACGTTTGGAAAGCCAGCATTATCCAGAGCGTCACGCATATGCCAGATGGCCGCGGCAGAAACACCGGTGCCAATCAGATAGCGCAGTTCAGTATCAGAGCGGTAACGGCGCAGTGCTTCAGGGGCATGCCGGTTGACCACAGCGTAGGACTCCTGTGGGTTCAGCCCTTCCATAAAGCGGCCGCCATGCGTATCAAGTCTGACGCCTAATTTACCCTGCTCAGCCAGTTCAGGAAAGCTTTTGCATACGCTCAGAGCATCTGTAACTTCGCGGCCAAAATAATCGACCAGAACTGTCAGGTCTGTCTCAGGATAAATTTCATGAAACATTTCAGCTGCGCGTACGGTTGAGCCGGCGTAGCCAATCAGGGCGTGTGGCATGGTGCCAAAGCCATGTGTGGTGTTAAAAAAGGCAGCTACGGCATGGTTAGCAGTGCCAACAAAACCAGTCGCTCCGTCCTTCTGTGCAGCCCGGCTGCCAACCGAGGCACCATATGCCATAAGTTCCTGCATTTCATAACCTGCACAGTGGCGGGCATCCATGGCGAGGAATTTTGTGTTGGGTAAAGAGAGCGCCATCTGGTAGGCATTATGTGCCGCAACGCAGGTACTGCCCAGTTTTTGTAAAAGCAGGGTTTCAAGGTCTGCCAGGTGCAGAAATGAGCCGGTGATGTACATGATAGGCTCACCCGCACCGATCCATTCGCCCTCAGGGTGTATCAGTTCAACGGTATAAGGCGCGTTACGGGCCTTCATAACATTTTTCAGCCATTCCAGAGCAATGCCCGGAGCTGAAATAACAGGACGACGAATAAAAAAGACGTAGGTTACCTGGCAGTCGCCAAAATGCCCGACGATTTCTTTTGTACGATTAAAATAGGAATCTGTGCGTGCTGTAATACCGGCGTCAGATGGTGCCTGAGATGCAGCAGCCGTGGCTACTCCGGGTGTCATCTGAGGATCTGTAAAAGACTGTTTCATTTTTTATTACGTCTCCACTTTAACCTGAGCTGACAATTTGCAGAAAGCTCCGTACACTATAGTGCAGGAGCTTTCTGTTTTATCAATATCAGAACGAGTTTTAGTTCTGACGTTTGTCTGTCAGTTCTTCTGCCATCAGGAAGGCAAGTTCGAGAGACTGCTCAGCATTGAGACGCGGGTCACAGAAGGTTTCATAACGATCGCCCAGATCAGATTCTGTCAGGCATTGCGCGCCTCCCACGCATTCCGTGACGTTCTGGCCAGTCATTTCAATATGAACACCACCGGCATGTACCCCTTCAGCGGCGCATACATCAAAGAACCCTTTAACCTCACGCATAATGGCATCAAAAG
Source organism: Acetobacter sp. DmW_043 (assembly GCF_002153485.1). Taxonomy (NCBI): domain Bacteria; kingdom Pseudomonadati; phylum Pseudomonadota; class Alphaproteobacteria; order Acetobacterales; family Acetobacteraceae; genus Acetobacter; species Acetobacter sp. DmW_043. The sequence continues at coordinate 31,992 of NZ_JOMN01000016.1, forward strand.
AGCGTGTTTTAACATTTTGCGTTGTTGAGGTTGTGTTGCCGTGCATGGGGTCTGTCAGCCAGGTAACCGTACGACCGGTCTTTTTAACAGCCCGCATAAGAGGGGGAAGATATTCGGCAATTTTATCTGCACCCATGCGTGAGATAAGAGTGATACGGCCGGCTTCGTCTTCAGGGTTGAGGAGCTCAAGCAGCTTTTCAAGATCTTCTGCTTTGGTGGTCGGGCCAACCTTGATGCCAAGCGGGTTACGCACACCACGTAAAAACTCAACATGCGCTCCATCAGGCTGACGGGTACGGTCGCCAATCCAGATGAAATGGGCTGAGCAGTCATACCATTCATCAGAGGTGGAATCGATGCGTGTCATTGCCTGCTCATAAGGCAGCAGCAGCGCTTCGTGAGAGGTATAAAACTCGGTCTCGTCAATCTGAGGGGCTGAACCTGCATCAATACCACAGGCTTCCATGAAGGAGAGGGTTTCGCTGATTTTTTCTGCGGTGGCGCGGTAACGACCGGCCAGTGGAGAGCGCTCAACAAAACCGAGGTTCCAGCGGTGCACTTCATGCAGGTTAGCGTAACCACCGCGTGAGAAGGCGCGCAGCAGGTTCTGAATGCCAGCCGACTGGAAGTAGCCGGTCTCCATACGTACCGGGTCAGGAATACGGGCTTCTGCTGTAAATTCAGGGCCGTTAATGGTGTCGCCACGGTAAGAGGGCAGGGTTACACCATTTTGTGTTTCGGTGTCAGAAGAGCGAGGCTTGGCAAACTGCCCTGCCATGCGCCCGAGCTTAACAACCGGTACTTTTGCGCCGAAGGTCAGAACAACGGACATCTGCAGCAATACACGGAAGGTGTCGCGTACAATGTCAGCTTTGAATTCGCTGAAGCTTTCGGCACAGGGGCCGCCCTGAAGGACAAAGGCTTTCCCCTGGGATGCCAGAGCAAGCTGACGGCGCAGACGCCTTACCTCACCGGCAAAGACCAGAGGCGGGTAAGAGCTCAGGCGGTCTTCAACAGCTTTCAGTGCAGCAGCATCAGGATAAGAAGGCATTTGTCTGACAGGAAAAGAGCGCCAGCTATCCGGCATCCAGGGCGCAGATATAGGGGTAGGCTGGACACGCGAGGCAGTCATGGACTTTATCCTGTCAGTTCTTGATGGTTCAGTATTTTAAAACATAGTGCGTAACGGCCGGCAGAGCATCAGAGATCACTGCACGGGGTAGCCTTTATGTCTAAAACAGAAGAGATAGGCAAACCTGAATTTTTCATAAAATATGTAATGATTATCAAAAAGCTGATAACGGAGGCAGACGCGGGGCTGCCCGTTGCTGGCAGATTAGCTTTTTTTTGTAGTTAGTGCGATACTATGCGCATCAGTTGTCTGGCTTCTGACAGCCTCAGAATGACAGGCACAAACTTATTTTATAAAGGTAAAGGCTGATGGTACTGCTGCGTAAACAGACTTACCTGGTTTTGATGGCTATGGGCCTCGGCGTTGTGGCGGCTCCTCACGGAGCAGCTTTTGCAGACCCTATGGTTCCTGATGGTAACATTTCCTTTGGTTCAGCCGGTATGGGTAATACCGGGGTAGGAAGCCAGAGTCGCACGTCTGAAAAGAAAGTGGTTCATGGCCACAGGAGCCTGCCTCCTGGCTATCAGGACGCACCGTCAATGGAGTTTAATCACGGTGCCGACCCTGATCATCTTGCTAAGGTACACCGCGATTCAGTGACAGGCTCTGATCTGTCAAAATATGGTACGGCTTACCAGAACAGCGGGCCTTATGGTGATGGCGCTATGGGGGATTCGACTGGTAACGGATGGGTTACCCACCGATAATAACGACGTTACACGCTGTTGGGCTGGTGCTCTAAGTCGTCAGTCAGCAGTCTGACAGAGATCTGCCCGCTACTCAGATCAGCAAGATGATCTGAGAGAGCCTCGCGCTGTGCCTCGGGGAGGGTGAGGGTCATTTGTGCCCCCTGTGCGTCAAAGCTGGTCTCCGGTGCGTCTTCGGTAAAGCTCTGAAGGCGTGCCTGCACCAGAGAGAGCAGTGAAAAGGGTGTATGAAACGTCAGGGTGACACGTTCAATTATTGGTTCTTTGGGGGCCTCACGCAGGCATTCAGCTGCGGCACCGCTATATGCTCTGATAAGCCCGCCAGCCCCAAGTTTAATGCCGCCAAACCAGCGGGTTACAACAACGGCAACAAAATCAAGCTGCTGTGCTGTAATAACCTGCAAAATAGGGCGCCCTGCCGTGCCTGACGGCTCTCCGTCATCGTGGCACCGGCAGTGAGGTCCGACCTGCCAGGCCCAGCAATGATGGGTTGCCTCAGGTGCAGATTGTGCGATCGTACGAATAAAATTTTCAGCATCATCGCTCGTTTTGACCGGGGCTGCCCGTGCCAGGAACCGGCTTTTGCGAATTTCCTGCTCTCGTTCAAAGGGACCTGTCAGTGTCTGCATCATGGATGGCAGAGTAACAGGGCAGGCGCAGGGCAGACAAGAGAGGAGTGCTGAAGGTCCATTATTGCCTAAAGTGAGCAGAAATGGCAGAAACCTGAGGTGTAAGTCTTTGTATGCAGAAAGGGTATTAGATTATGGCATATCGGTTCTGCCGGAGAGTTCTTGTTCTGACAGCAGCTCTGGTCGTTGCTGGTTCTGCGCTGCCGCACCATTTTGCCCGGGCTGATGATGACGGTGGTGATGAAGAGGATGTGCACAAAGCCCCTTCTATGCACTCACTGGCTGCAAAACCACCTTTGCCGCGTGCACATAAAGATTTCAGCAAGTTCCGTTATACACCGCCAGGTGATAAGATTGTTGAGCAGGCAGCTGCAAACCGCCTTTTGTTCTGGACAAAAGACGGCAAACCCGATGGTTATGCTCAGCGGCGTGGCAATAGCATTATTTACTATGATGCTCAGGGCAAGGCGGTACGGGTGCAGCGCCTGACTGAAGCTGAACTGGCTGATTAAGCGCAGCTCAGCCTACTAAATTATATTTCAGGCGAGTGTCTCGCCTGAAGGCAGCTGCCCTTTATTGTTACAAAATTCGATCCATTCTGCTTCGTTCAGCGTGGTGATACCCAGCTCAGCCGCTTTTTTAGCTTTTGAACCTGCTTTTTCACCCAGAACGACCAGGTCGGTCTTTTTAGAAACAGAATCCGAAACCTTTGCTCCCAGGCGTTCTGCCATAGCGCGTGCTTCCTGACGGCTCAGCGTCGTCAGTGTGCCGGTAAAGACAATGCTTTTGCCTGACAGCCAGCCTTCCGCTGCCTGCTCTTCTTCTTCAATAGTCAGAAAGCTTTTCAGTTCGCTGAGCGTCTGTCTGTTATGCTCTTCTTTGATAAAAGCAACGAGGTCATCTGCGATAACGCTGCCGATACCGCTGATAGAGCCGAGTTCAAGCCGTTCATCAGAGCCTGTCAGGGTTGCTTTCTGCAACTGACTGACCCAGTTTTCATAGGTGCCATAATTGCGGGCAAGCAGGCGGGCTGTGCCTTCGCCAACGCGGCGAATACCCAGAGCGAAAATAAAACGGGAGAGGCTTATTGTTCGTCTGGCTTCAATAGCCTGGAGCAGTTTCTGCACGGACTGCTCCCCCCAGCCGTCACGTTTCATAATGACGTCAGCATGTTCTGACAGACGGAAAATGTCAGCGGGAGTCTGAATGAGCTTATCTTCGTAAAATTCACGAATACTGCGCTCTCCCAAACCTTCAATGTCAAAAGCCTGGCGTGATACAAAATGAATCAGGCGCTCAACGATCTGTGCGGGGCAGGTTAACCCGCCTGAGCAGCGGCGTACAGCTTCACCTTCGGGGCGTATGGCAGTGGCCCCACAGGCAGGACAGTGAGCCGGAAATACGAAAGGTGCTGCGCGGGGTGGCGCATCAGGTGCCGGGGGGAGGACGGAAACGATTTGTGGAATAACATCCCCGGCACGCTGCAGCGTAACTTTGTCGCCAGGGCGCACGTCTTTGCGGGCTATTTCATCTTCATTATGCAGTGTAGCACGTGACACCAGCACGCCACCCACATTGACAGGCTCAAGATGAGCAACCGGCGTGAGAGCCCCTGTGCGTCCGATCTGAATTTCAATGGCGTTGAGAGTTGTAATGGCCTGCTCTGCCGGAAATTTCCACGCAATAGCCCAGCGGGGTGCGCGCCCGGCAAACCCAAGGCGCTCCTGCAGGGAAAGGTCGTTTATTTTATAAACAATACCGTCGATATCGTAACTCAGGCCGGCACGCTCGCGGGCAACCTCATCAAAAAAAGATTCGGCCTCGCTGATATCATTTAGTTTTCGTGAAAGAGGATTAACCGTAAACCCCCAGGCTTTCAGCTGCTCAAGATAGCTCCAGTGGTCAGCCGGCAGAGGGGCAGAGGTAAAGCCCATAGCATAAGCAAACAGTGCCAGTGGCCTGCGTGCTGTGACGGCAGGGTCAAGCTGGCGGAGCGAGCCTGCGGCAGCATTGCGGGGGTTGGCAAATGGCTTACGGTTTTCAGCCAGCTGCGCAGCGTTGAGTGCCAGGAAATCCTCTTTGGCGAGAAAAATCTCTCCGCGTATTTCAATAAGGTCAGGTACCGGGCCGGGCAGTGTTTTGGGCAGATTGCTTATTGTGAGCAGATTGCCGGTAACATCCTCACCTTCTCTGCCATCGCCGCGGGTTGTGCCTTTTACAAACTGACCTTTTTCATAAGTAAGGCTGATCGACAGCCCATCAATTTTAGGTTCAGCAACAAAAGTGAGCTGTTTGCTTTCTGCCGGGCTTAGACCCAGGAAGCGGGTTGCTTTGGCAACAAAACTTTCAAACTCTTCCTGATCAAATACGTTATCGAGTGAAAGCATAGGCACAAGATGACGTGACTTTTTAAACAGTGAATCGGGTGCTGCACCAACGGCACCGGCGGCACTGTTTTCAGGTTCAGCTTCGGGAAAAGCGGCCAGAAGAGAGTCATACGTCCGCCGAAGCGCATCATATTCTGCATCGCTGATCTCGGGGGCATCATCCTGATAATAGGCAGCGTTATGGCGACCAATCTGGTCAGCCAGGCGTTTGAGTTCGTCTCTGGCTTCTGCAGCAGTAAAAGAGCTTTTGTCAGGGTGCGGGGTCATCTTTATGTCCAAGTAGGCTGGCAGCAGCAGCACGGGCGGCATCAGTTACGGTATCGCCAGCCAGCATACGTGCAATTTCTTCCTGTCTTTCTTCAGGCTGAAGAGGGGCTGCATGGGTTTCGGTCATGTTATTACGCACACGCTTGCCAATGCGCAAATGGGCATCGGCACAGGCAGCCACCTGCGGGCTGTGTGTCACGGCCAGTACCTGTACAGAACGTGCGGCCAGTCTGTGCAGGCGTTCACCAATAGCTGCAGCCGTAGCACCGCCAACCCCGGCATCTATTTCATCAAATACAATAGTGCCGATAGAGGATTGCTCAGCCAGAACCAGTTTGAGGGCCAGCATAAGGCGCGATAATTCACCCCCTGAAGCCACTCTGGCCAGGGAGCCGGGTGGCTGGCCCGGGTTGGCGGCAATCAGGAACGAAATGCTCTCCATGCCCTGTGCGTTCCATTGTTCAGGGGGCAGGGATTCAAGGCTGACAAAAAAGCGGGCACGCTCAAGTTTAAGGGGTTTAAGCTCGCTGGTAACGGCTTTTTCGAGTTTGCGAGCTGCTTTTTCGCGGGCTTCTGACAGTTTTTCAGCATTGCTCTGAAATGTTTTTAAAGCCTCTTTAACTGCCTGCTCAAGTTCGTGCAGCTGAGAAGTGCCGTTATCAAGAGCCTGCAGGCGGTTTGTCAGTTCATTAAGCAGTGAGGGGAGTTCTTCAACAGCAACATCATGCTTGCGGGCAGCGGCCCGCAGGGCGAACAGGCGTTCTTCTGCCTCCTCCAGCAGGCGGGGGTCAGCTTCAGAATCCGCAGCCAGGCGTGAGAGCAGCATTTCTGCTTCAGCAAGAGCTGTTTCTGCCTGCTCAAGTGCTGTCAGTGCATCGTGTGTACGGGTTTCAAGAGCGCCGGTCGGGGTTGTATCTGCATCTGACGGAGCGGGAAGAAGGCGCTGTAATGTGCGGCTTGCAGCCCGCAGAGCAGCAGCCGGGCCGTTATTTTTCCGGTCTCGCGGTGTCAGTTCTGAAAGGGCAGCCGCAACAGCTTCACCCCGGCGCTCTGCCTGTTGCAGGCTATGACGCAGTTGTGCCAGCTGTTCTTCTTCGCCTTGCTGTGGAGCAAGTGCTGAGAGTTCAGATACGGTGTGTCGCAGCCATTCTTCTTCCTTAGCAGCCTCATGCAGCATTTTGCGGGCTGTGCGGAGTTTATCGCTGAGCTGGCGCCAGGCTGTATAGGTGCTGCTGACCTGAGCGATAAGAGAGGCAGGCACACCATAGGCGTCAAGAAGGGTGCGGTGTGTGGTTGAGTCAGTCAGCCCGATTTGCTCGTGTTGCCCCTGAATTTCAACCAGGGTTGCCGCAACGTGGCGCATGAGCGTAATGCCGACCACCTGGTCGTTGATCCATGCGCGTGAGCGCCCCTCGCGCGACAGGCTGCGTCGCAGAATAAGGGGTTCATCAGTTTCAGCAGTAATGTGATGTTCGCGCAGAAGGTGATAGACCGGATGGTCTTCAGTGAGCTGAAAACTGGCTGTTACCTGTGCTTCCTCAGCTCCGGCTCTGACCAGTCCTGCGTTTGCACGCGCCCCCGTAGCCAGCCCGAGACTGTCGAGCAATATTGACTTGCCGGCACCGGTTTCACCGGTCATGGCGGTAAAGCCGCGATGAACAGAAAGATCCAGTGCTTCGATCAGAACAATATCTCTGATGGAAAGATGTGTCAGCATAAGACCCTGCCTGAATATCTGTCCGGTAAGACGTGCGAGAAAAATACGCGTTACGTGTCAGCTAAGATTTTATATGAAATAAATCAGAACATAACAAGAACGCGCAATCTTTTTTATGACAGGTCCCGTCGTTAGAAAAAGGATCTTTCTGCTTTAGTGCTGTGGAGCCGGTGCTGACTGAGCCTGTGGTTGTGTCATTGCATGCGGGGCCGGAGCATGACCCGCATCGGTTGGCGAACTCGTTTTTTTATCAGGTGCAACAGGCTGGCTTGCCTGTGCTGTTACAGCTTTGCCAGGTGCAGGAAAGTTACCACTGAGCAGTTTATAGCGTTTCAGGTCATCATAAGCAAAACGATACCATTTGCTGCCAGGGTAGTTATAGCCGAGAACAATACCTGATTTACGGGCCTGATCTGTTAACCCAAGGTCGAGGTAGACCTCAACCATACGCTCCAGGGCTTCGGGTACGTGGTTGGTAGTCTGAAAGTCCTGGACAACGTGCTGATAGCGGTTGATGGCCGCCTCATAGTTACGCTCGCGCTGGTAAAACCGGCCAATAAGCATTTCTTTGCCGGCCAGGTGGTCGCGGCAAAGGTCGACTTTCAGTTCGGCATCCTGTGCGTATTTTGACTGAGGAAAACGGGTAATTACTTCACCAAGAGCTTCCATTGCCTCAACAGTACCCTGCTGGTCGCGTTGTACGTCAGCAATCTGCTCATAAAAGCACAGCGCGCGCAGATAATAGGCATATGCTTCATCTGAACTGGTGGGATGAAGGCTGATAAACCTGTTTAGCTGCTGAACGGCTTCAGGATATTGCCCCTTAAGATAATAGGCATAACCTTCCATAAGCTGAGCATTCGCAACGTAGCCAGAGTAAGGGTAGTTTTGCTGAAGTACTTCAAACTCTGCTGCGGCAAGCGTGTAACGACGGGTGCGCAGGGCGTCGATCCCGTTATTATAGAGCGTTTCAGCTGAGGCCAGCTTAGGGATTTGAGGCGTCCCCTCTTTGAACAGAGAACAGCCAGACAGGCTCAGCAACACAGTTGCGGAGAGTATACGGGATATATGGCCGCGAAAATGAAGTGCTTTTATGACGCTCACAGATGTACCAGCTCTCTGAAGTGATGCAGTCTTATAGCATGTAAAACGTGTAAGAAAAGAAAAGAGAAAGAATGTTTCCTTCTCTTTTTATCCGGCATTAGTTTGTGCCAGCTGATGCGGGAACAAAGCGCCATGCTTTGCTGTCAGCAAACAGGGCTCTGAGAAGCATGTTATTAAGCCCGTGACCTGAACGGTATCCACAGAAATGCCCGCGTAAAGGGGCTCCCGCTGTATACATGTCGCCTGCGGCATCGAGAATTTTATGACGGACGAATTCATCATCACAGCGCAGGCCATCTTCGTTGAGAATCCGTTCCTCATCGACAACGATAGCATTATCAAGTGAGCCCCCGAGAGCAAGGCCGGCACTATGCATCGCTTCTATTTCCTTAAGCAGGGTAAAGGTGCGGCAATGTGCAATGTCCTGGCGAAAGGCCTGGGGTGTCAGTTTAAATTCTAAGTTTTGTTTACCAATGGCCTGAGCAGAAAAATTAATACCCATTGAAAAAGTAAGGCCCGCATCAGATGAGGGGAGAAGCTCAGCAAAAGAGTCTCCGTGTTCAACGCGTACCGGCCGTAAAATTTCAATACACTGACGAATTTTATGCTGGCGGGTTACTCCGGCACTTTCAATCAGAGAGATAAAGTCGCGCGAGGATCCGTCAAATACCGGCAGTTCAGGGCCATCAACTGTGACCAGCACATTGTCAATATTGCACCCGGCAAGAGCAGCCATAAGATGCTCAATGGTTGCGACACGGTTTTCTGAGTTCTCTGTCTCGCTCAGAACAGTGCTGAGGCGTGTGTTATGCACATTACTGAATAAGGCTGGTAAAGGTTTTCCTCCGATATCGCTGCGCTGGAAAACGATGCCATGACCAGCATGCGCAGGAGTGAGGGTGAGCTGAATATGTTTGCCTGTGTGCAGACCCGTGCCGGTACCTGTAACAGCTTTACCAAGAGTATGCTGATATAAGGTTGCATCTCTCGTGTTCAGTGCAGAGACGGGGGACAGGATTTCCTGCGTAACACTAAGGAGTGTGCGAGGGTCCAGGGAGAGGCTGTCCATGGGGGCGGTGTTATCCTGCAGAGTTTAAAGGCGATTATGCTTTTAAAATAAAGGTTAAAAACCGTTTCTGGCCAGTCAAGGTTTATTGCGGTCTGTTACAAAGCCCCTTCATGCTACCATTGCAGGTAGCATGAAGGCTGACTTTCCTGAAAAATTACCGACGCAGAAAAGTCGGTATTTCAAGTCCATTCTCATCTGAATCAGCAGGACGAATGCTGACACCCTGCTGATGGCCGGGCTGTCCCTGTTCCTGATGTGTGTTCTGAGGGGTGTGTGCCTGCTGTTGTGCCGGCCCCTGGTGGGCAGCCTGCTCATGCTGTGCCGGATAGTGCTGGGACTGATGCGGCTGAGGCTGAGGGTTATGCTCGTTCGTATGCTGATCGTTCGGGTTTGTACGACGGAACGGGTTGGTCATGCGCCCGAACAGCCCGCTGCGAGACTGAGTGTTTGTCGGTGGTACAGCGTGACGCGGCGTTTCAGTGAACAGCCCTGCACGTGGTGACGGACCAGGACGCATCAGAGGCTGCTGTGCCGCTGGTGGAGGCGCCATGCTGGCCTGCTGCTGCCCGGGCAGGCTATGTGCAGGCGGCGGTGCTGCATGGCCGGTCTGGCGTGATGGCTGCTGCTGATATGGCTGGCCTGCATTATGTTGTGCTGCTGGCTGGCTGGCTGGCTGATTAGGGTAAGGTATGGTTTCGTGTCGTGTAACCTGCTGCGGTGCCGGCTCAGGCTGGCTAACTGCTTCTTTACCCGTATTTTGTGGCGTTGCTCCTGATGGGGGGGCTGAAGAAGACTCCCCGGGTGCAGCCTGAGGCCTGTCGAGTTCAGGCATATCAATACCCGTGGCTACAACAGAGACACGAATTTTGCCGTTCATGGTCTCGTCAATAATCGAGCCCCAGATCATATTGGCATCGTCCGTAACTTCACGGCGGATACGGTTGGCGGCTTCTTCCATCTCGAACAGAGTGATATCTTCACCACCGGTGATGTTAACCAGCAGTCCCTGTGCGCCAGACATCGAAGCATCTTCAAGCAGAGGGTTGGCAATGGCGGCTTCAGCGGCTTCGATTGCACGGTTATCACCTTCAGCCTCACCCGTGCCCATCATGGCTTTGCCCATTTCAGCCATGACGCTGCGTATATCCGCAAAGTCAAGGTTGATATAGCCTGGTGCAACCATCAGGTCGGTGACACCACGCACACCCATATAGAGCACATGGTCAGCCATTCTGTACGCTTCACGCAGCGTTGTACGTTCACTGGCTACGCGAAAGAGGTTCTGGTTAGGAATAACAATCAGAGTATCAACATATTGCTGCAGCTCACGGATGCCTTCGTCTGCTATACGGGCGCGGCGTTTACCTTCATAATCAAAAGGCTTACTGACTACCCCAACAGTCAGAATGTTCCGCTCGCGTGCCATGCGTGCAATAACCGGAGCTGCCCCTGTACCTGTGCCTCCGCCCATACCTGTAGTGATAAAGACCATGTGAGAGCCTTCGAGATATTTTGAAATCTCATCGGCGGCCTCTTCAGCAGCCCCTCTGCCCACTTCAGGTTTGGCACCTGCACCCAGACCATGGGTCAGGTGCGGACCAAGCTGAATGCGGCGGTCAGCCCGGCTTTTAGCCAGACTCTGCGCATCCGTATTGGCGACAACAAACTCTACCCCCTGCAGGCTGGACGCAATCATGTTGTCGACAGCATTTGTTCCGCCCCCGCCAACACCAATGACTGTTATTCGTGGTGAAAAGTCAGAGTGGCTTTGTTCAGGAACAGTGAGGTTCAGGGTCATTAAGGCATCTCCCGGTAGAGGGGCAAAAAGCAGAGCAAGAGGCAGGCTGACATTTTACAGATGGCCACGTCAGACGGCCTTATACAGAGGGTTATCCGAGTATATCAGACTTTTTCACGAATAAAAGCGACGACTTTCTGTAAAAAACCTGAAGGTTGTGTTTCTCTGAATTCAACATCACCGAAAGGTCTTTCCGCGCTGGCTGCCCATGAGAGTAGCCCGGCTGCTGTGGCAAAGCCAGCTGAAGCAGCGGTTTTCTCTGGTAAATCAATAATATTTTTGGGCCTGCCAAGTCTGACAGAACGGTTAAATGCAGGGCCGTGACGGCCTTTTGCTGAAGGCGCGCCAAGAATTCGTTCAGCCAGGGGGCGTATGCCGTCAAGTAAAGATCCGCCGCCAGTCAGCACAATACGGCCGCTCGCGGCACTGCCAAGGCCGGCTCCATCAAGCTTTTCACGCACTAATTCGAGAGTTTCTTCCATACGGGGGCGAATGATTCTGCCAAGATGCGAGCGGGAAATCTGCTCAAAATGCGGCACATCATTTCCCAGCAGCTCAACTGTCAGCAGGTCATCTTCCACGTCGGATGCCAGGTCTGCGCTGCCATAAACAGTTTTCAGACGCTCAGCATTTTCAAGTGATGTGCTCAGCCCGCGCGCAATGTCACGGGTAACGTGCTGTCCACCAACGCCGATCTGTGTTGTGTGCAGAAGCTGACCTTCACCAAAAACGGCAAGAGATGTGGTGCCACCTCCCATATCAATGACCGTCGTACCAAGTTCGCGTTCATCAGCATTAAGAACGGACAGACCTGACGCCATGGGAGAAGAAACAAGGGCGTCGAGCTTAAGCTCTGAACGGTTGAGAACAGTCTGAAGGTTCAGAAGGGCTGTAGATGCGGCATCAATAATATTCAGTCTGACTTTCAGGGTGTCGCAGAGGTGACCGCGGGGGTCGACGACATTTTCTGTATCATCGACAGTAAAGTCGATAGGAAGCGTATGCACGACCTCACGCCCTTCAAGCGTGGCCTGCATGCGCCCTTCATTGATAATGCGCCTGATATCAGCTTCAGAAACAATACGCCCGCCTATCGGCCAGCGTACGTTATACAAACGGCTTGCCGGGTGCCCGCAGGAGAGATTGACCACAACTCCGTCAACTGAGCGGTCAGCCATTCTTTCAGCCTGACCAACTGTTGCACGTATGGCAGCCTCAGCTTTGTGCAGGTCTGTGATTGCACCATTGCGAATACCATCAGCCCGACGCCAGCCACAGCCCACAACGCGAAGGATACCATTACTTTCGCCACGTCCGATAAGGCAGGTTATTTTTGTTGAGCCAATATCGAGAACAGCAAAATAACCGCTGCGCCAGGGTTTCTGACGTTTACTGTTATCGGAGGAGGGAGGCAGCAAAGATGAGGAATGATGGTTCACAGGCAGACCAGAAGAAGAACGTTTTGGACGTAGTGACCAGCCCGAAGATGCAGAAGGAGAAAGACTGGTCATGGTGTGTGTTCCGGTGGAGGCGAAGAAGATGTGCCCGAGAGTCCGGGCTCTGACTGTTGTTTTGTTACGGTCAGCCGGTCAGGCAGACGCATATCAACTGAGACAATAGACCGGTCAAGCAGATGTGTCGATTTCTGAATAGAGGCTAGTCTGTGAATAGCGGGCTCTTCCTCACCTTCAGGGAGAAGAACAGTAATATTGTTGTGCAGAACGAGGTTCCAGCGTCGTTCATTGACCCTGACAGCCGCAGCGACATGACTGCGTATTTCAGGCTCTTTTGACAAAACATCAATCAGGGAGGCAGCAGCTTCACTGGCGCCCACACCCACAACCAGAGGCAGCTTCGTGAAAGCTTCAGCATCTTTACCGGTCATGCCCTGATCAGGCACAGGGTTACCCTGCCTGTCGATGAGAATGAAGTGCCTGTTATGCTGCCAGACCGCGAAGGGAGGACGTTCTGTAATATGAACAACAATGTCACCAGCCAGGTGACGTTCTACGATAACGTGGTCGACAAAAGGCAGCTTATTAAGGCGGTCACGGGCACCACTGACACTAAATGCGAGAATTGGGTCGCCAACATGAACCCCCAGAGCTTCTGAAATAGCTTCAGGGCTGGTGAGCTGGGCACCATCTGTTTTAATTGAGACAATGTGCAGCGGTGCTTTGCTGGCAATGTGCTGTAACCAGGAGGAGAGGTGCGATTTGGTCTGAGGAGAACTCAGATATAAAAAGCCTCCGCCCGCCAGAATGCCCACAAGAAACAGACCGGCAACGGGGCGCAGCGTTTTTTTCTGTCTGCGCATAAACAGTTGCAGACGTGATGGTCTGTCTGCCGGAGGGGGGGGAGGCATACGCATTATTTGTTAAGGGCCTGCTCTGTCAGCCAGCTGCACAGCTCAGGGTAGCTTATTCCACACCATGCGGCCTGCTCTGGCAGCAGAGAGGTCGCGGTCATGCCAGGCTGAGTGTTGACCTCAAGCAAGACCAGGCGCGCAGGGCCAGAGCCGGTATCGTCAAGGCGAAAGTCAGCGCGTGAGGCACCTGAACAGCCCAGAGCCTGATGCGCTTTGACAGATGCTTCAAGAGCCTGTTGCGCTGTTGTTTCGTCAAGCTGAGCCGGCAGCACATGTGTTGAGCCGCCCGTCTTATATTTTGCATCATAGTCGTAGAAATCATGCCCCTGACCGGGGGTTGGTGTGATGTCAGTAATGGTCAGTGCGCGGTCACCCATGACACCGACCGTAATTTCACGGCCAGGAATAAACTCTTCTGCCAGGGCATACGGGCCGTAGCTCCAGTTTGCAGCGATTTCTTTACGCTGATCGGACCCTTCACGGATGATATAGACACCTACAGATGAGCCTTCATTCAGTGGTTTAATCACGTAGGGGGCAGGGAGAGGATCAGCTTTTGCGAGTTCTTCAATGCTGACGACTTTACCTTTTGCAACGGGCAGGCCAGCCGCCAGAAAAACAGCGCGTGCGGCAGCTTTATCCATAGCAACAGCTGAGGCGCGGACATCAGAATGGGTGTAGGGAATTTTCATCCATTCAAGAATGCCCTGAATACAGCCATCTTCGCCATATCGCCCGTGGAGGGCATTAAAGACGACATCCGGTTTTTGTTCTTTAAGGTTGCTCACCAGTGCGGCGAGGTCAGAGGAGGCATCAAGCTCGCTGACGATATAACCGGCAGTGCGCAGGGCTTCGGCAACATTTTTACCGGAAACAAGACTGACTTCGCGCTCTGAAGACATGCCTCCCATCAGAACGGTGACGCGCCTGGCTGTTGTCATTCAGAGACTCCTGCTTTGCCGATACGTTTAATTTCCCAGTGAAGGGTAACGCCTGAATGGTCTGCAACGCGCTGGCGGACATGATTGCCAAGAGATTCCAGATCTGACGCGCTTGCTGTACCTGTGTTGATTAAAAAATTGCAATGTTTTTCGCTGACCTGTGCTCCGCCCATCTGCAAACCGCGACAGCCGGCCTGGTCAATGAGCTGCCATGCTTTCAGCAGTGATTCTTCAGCATCAGGATTGCGGAATGTCGAGCCACCCGTTCTGGCTCTGACGGGCTGAGAGTCTTCACGGGCTGCACGAATGGCTGAGATAGACGCTGCAATATCAGCCGGGCTGGCCGGCGTGCCGCGCAGACGCAGGCGTGTAACGACAGCCCCCTCTGGCAGCCCGGAGCGACGATATCCAAAATTGAGTGCCCCGGCATCAAGCCTGATAACAGAGCCATCGCGCGTGACAATTTCTGCCCAGTCAAGGATGGTTGCAATGTCAGACCCATAGGCTCCGGCATTCATGCGTACGGCACCACCTGCTGAACCGGGAATGCCAGCCAGAAATTCAAGTCCGGCCAGTCCGGCCTGAGCGGCATGTTCAGCGATTGTGGCATCAAGACAGGCTGCCCCGACAATCAGACCATCTTTCTCGGTCACGATGTCAGAAAAACCACGGCTCAGGCGCAGCACAACCCCTTCTATTCCTCCATCACGCACAATGACGTTAGAGCAGGCACCAAGGGTCGTGACAGGCAGCTCCGGTGACAGGTTTTGCATAACCGCAGCAAGGTCATCCGTATCCGCAGGCTGAAAGAGCCACTCAGCGGCACCGCCAGTACGAAACCATGTGCGTGACCCAAGCAGAGCCTGTTCAGTTACGCGCCCCCGCGCTGAGCTAAAAGCTTTTTGCACAAGGCTGATCATGCTTGGGGCTGTCATGATGACTGCCCGGCCTGAGCCTGCAGCGCAGCAAGCTGCTCTGGCAGGGCCTGGGCCCATGTTGTGATCGTCCCCGCACCAAGGCAGACAACCAAGTCGCCAGGCTTTGCAATATCGTGCACCATGGCAGCAAGCTCATCAGGGCTGTTAAGGCCAGAAACAGAGCGGTGACCACGTTCACGCAGGCCCTCGATCAGAGCATTGCGGTCAATGCCATCAATCGGTGCTTCACCCGCAGCATATACATCGGAGACAATAACGGTGTCTGCATCGTTCATACAGGTGCAGAAATCTGAGAAGAGCATTTGCAGGCGTGAGTAACGATGAGGCTGCATTACAGCAATGACGTTACGCGCCCCGGCCTGGCGGGCGGCTTTTAAAACCGCAGCAATTTCTACCGGGTGATGACCGTAATCATCAATTACGGTAATGCCGCCGGTTTCACCTGTGCGGGTAAAGCGGCGTTTCACACCACGGAAAGAGGCAAGGCCAGAGCGAATGACATCGTCAGAAATCTGCATTTCAGTGGCAACGGCAATGGCCGCCAGTGCATTCTGAACATTATGGGCACCCAGCATTGGCAGGCGGAAGGGGCCTGCCCTGCGTGTTTCACGAGAGACCCGGTCTGTCAGTACGACGTCAAATGTTGCGCCGGTTTTGTCTGTCTCTAATTTTTCCGCTCTGACATCAGCCTGAGGAGAGAAGCCATAAGTGACAATACGATGGTCTGACAGGCGCGGGATCATCTGCTGCACAGCCGGATGGTCGATGCATAAAACAGCAAAGCCATAAAAAGGCACGTTAGAGACAAACTGGTCGTAGGCCGCTTCCATAGCCTCGGCTGAACCCCAGTGGTCCAGATGTTCGGGGTCCATGTTTGTCACGACAGAAATGACAGCCGGGAGACGGAGGAAAGACCCGTCACTTTCGTCAGCCTCGGCAACCATCCAGTCACCTTTGCCCATACGGGCATTGGTGCCATAGGCCTCAATAATGCCACCGTTAATGACGGTAGGGTCCAGATGTGCGGCTTCGAGTACAGCGGCAACCAGGCTGGTGGTTGTGGTTTTTCCGTGTGTCCCCCCGATCGCAACAGACCAGCGCAAGCGCATGAGTTCAGCCAGCATTTCGGCGCGCCGCACAACAGGCACAAGGCGGCTGCGTGCAGCAACAACCTCAGGGTTGTCACGGCTTACTGCAGTTGAAATAACAACGACCTGCGCCTCGCCCAGGTTTTCTGCTGCATGCCCGACAGTGACAGGAATACCGGCAGCCCGCAGGCGTTTAACATTGGCATTTTCGCTGATGTCAGACCCCTGAACAGAGTAACCCAGCATACTGAGCACCTCAGCAATGCCTGACATGCCAATACCACCAATGCCGACAAAGTGGATGGTGCCGATCGAGAGGGGCAGAGCTCTCATATTCAGACTGTTTTCTGAGGGCTGTGAGGAGGCTGGTTTACTGAAGATGGGGAAAGATGAAAGCATTCTTCTACACTGTCAGCCAGGTGTCTGGCGGCATCGGGACGGGCAAGCCTGGCAGCTGCGGCTGCAGCGCGCTCAAGCTCATCGGGTGAGGTAAGTAAATCTGTGAGGCGTGATGCCAGAGCAACAGGCGTAAAGTCGGGCTGGCGCATGATCCAGCCTGCTCCGGCAGAGGTGATGGCCTTGGCATTTTCAGTCTGCTCATCGCTGGCTGCTATGGGCAGTGGAACGAGAATGGAAGGGCGCCCGGCAACAGTCAGCTCTGCAATGGATGACCCTCCGGCGCGGCCAATAACCAGATGCGCTGACCTGAGAAGATCGGGCACATCGCTGAGGAAGGACTCAACACGGGCATTCAGGCCAAGCTCTGCATATGTTTTGCGCACGGCCTCGATATCGGCTTTGCGGGCCTGTTGTGTTACGCGCAGGCGCTTACGCAGCTCGGGGGAAAGGCGTGCCAGTGCAGCGGGCAACACTTCAGAAAAAACAGTAGCCCCGAGCGAACCTCCCCATACCAGCAGGCTGATAGTTTCGCCAGGCGGAGTAAATGGCTCGCCTGCCAGTGCGGTGATGGCCGGACGTACCGGCATGCCCGTCAGCACGGTATGGGTGCCAACTGGCAGGCGGGCTACGGTCGGGAAGGATGTTGCAATGACATCAGCAAAGCGGGAGAGCACCGCATTAGCCTGCCCAAGAATGGCGTTACCTTCGTGGATGATCAGCGGAGGGTGTGTCTTACCCATAAGCCGCGCACCCAGCAGGGGGGCAACGGAGGGGTAGCCACCAAAGCCGACAACAGCATCAGGCCTGATGGTTTGCAGCAGTGAGCGGGCTTTCCATGCACTTTTGAGAAGTGTCAGGCAGGCTTTCAGCGCGCGCAGGGGGTTACGCCCCACCACGCCTGAGGCAGGCAGGGTAAACTGCTGCCCCTTGGAGAAGACACCCTCACTGATGGAGCCTGTGCGCTCATCGGTCATAAGTACAAGGGTATGCCCGCGGGCACTCAGCTCATCTGCCAGAGCCTGCGCGGGGAAAAAATGTCCGCCCGTTCCGCCGGCTGCGATCACAATGGTGCGTGATGTGCTCATGGTGTGCGTCCCTGTGTTCGGGGGGTTAAAAGGGGTGAACCAAAATTTGCGCGATCCCCTGGCTGATGGCGGGTCAGAGCGAGGACCATACCCAGAGCCAGAGCAATCGACATTGCTGAAGAGCCACCGTAAGAAATAAAGGGTAGTGTCATGCCTTTGGTCGGGATCAGATGCAGGGTTGAAGCCATATTTACAAAAGCCTGAAACCCAAAACCAGAAATAAGTCCCGTTACAGCAATAACGACGAAAGCATTATCTTCACGAATAAGGCGCAGCAGCGTGCGGATGATAATAACACTAAAGACAAGAATGATAAGCATGCAAACAATCATGCCATATTCCTCGCCTGCAACGGCAAAAACAAAGTCAGCATGAGCATCTGGCAGCAGGTCTTTAACCCGCCCTTCACCTGGACCGCGCCCGGCCAGGCCGCCATTGCCAAAAGCACGCAGTGCAGTGTCAATCTGATAATGGTCGCCTACATCAGGGTGCAGAAAGCGCTCAACACGTGAGCGCACATGGTGAAACAGAAAAAAGGCTGAAATGCCAGCAGCAATAATAAGAGCAACACCAACGCCGACCAGGGCCAGGCTCAGACCATCGACAAAAAGCTGGATCAGAAATACCAGCGTTACGACGGTCAGCATGCCAATGTCAGGCTGCGATTTAAGCAGCATGAGGATAATGCCATACAGAACAAAAGCGATCAGCATCCCTGGCAGATAGCGTGACAGGCGCCGCTGTGTCAGAAGCCAGCCGGTAACCACAGCAAAACAGGGTTTCAGAAACTCAGAAGGCTGGAGAGACATAAGTGGCAGTGCAATCCAGCGGCGGGCTCCTTTAATTTCAATGCCATGCACCAGTGTCAGCAGGGTTGCGCCGAGCATCAGCGCCCCGCAGATCATAGCCAGTCTGAGAACAGTTCTGCGCGACAGCATTGAAACGCCGGTCATAATCGTACCGGCAACGGTGAGAAACATCACCTGCTTTAAAATAAACATATTGCGCGATGCGCCGATACGTACTGCAACAGCAGGGCTTGCAGCCAGCATGAGAATATAGCCAAACCCGATCAGAATGAAGGCACAGATGAGCGTTGTGCGGTCAACACTGCGCCACCACCGCCCAAAGGGGGAATCATCACTGCGGGAAAAGCCTGGCATCAGATACTTTCTCCTGGCTGAGAAACAGACGGGTTCGTCAGAGCCTGTGCCAGCTGCTGAAAATATAACCCACGTGCTTCAAAACCTGAAAACTGGTCAAAGCTTGCACAGGCAGGGGAGAGCAGCACAACAGGTGTCTGTGAGCTCTTTGCCTCAGCAAAAGCCGCAGGCACAGCCTTGTCAAGCGTGCCGGCAACCGTAAAGGGGACCTGATGCGCACGGAGTGTTTCTGCCAGCTTTTCAGCATCGCGTCCGATCAGGAAAGCATGTCTGATACGCGGGAAATATGATGAAAGTGAGTCAATACCACCTTCTTTTGCTATGCCGCCGGCAATCCAGATCAGGTTTTCATAACAGTCGAGCGCCCGCGCTGTTGCATCAGCATTCGTGGCTTTGCTGTCATCAATAAACGTTACCCCCTGATGCTGTACGACAATTTTTTGCCGGTGCGGCAATCCAGCAAAAGAGGAAAGGCACTGACGGATAACGTCAGGATTAACGCCCAGAAACTCTGCCATAGCCCATGCTGCCGCTGCATTTTGTGCGTTGTGACTACCTGGCAGGGCAGGACCCGCAGAGGCGAGTTTTTCTGCTTTGCGGCGGAGTATTTTTCCGTCTGCGAAAATATCAGCCTGTGGTTCATCAGGGCTGCCCGAGATGGTTATGCAGTTACAGTTTTTTGTCCGTAACTCATCAATGACAGCGCGGCAAAAATTATCTTCAATGCCGACAACAGCAAGGTCGTTTTGTGTCTGACCTTTAAAGATCTGCTTTTTGGCCTCGGTATATCCGCTCATGCCATCATGACGATCAAGATGGTCAGGTGTCAGGTTAAGCAGGCAGGCGACATCAAAATGCATGCTCTCAAGGCGCTCAAGCATGTAGGATGACATCTCAAGCACATATACACCGTTGTCCGGCAAAAGTGGCAGGCTGAGTGCCGCGGGGCCGAGATTGCCTCCCGCCGCAACAGGCATGCCAGCCTGTTCAAGGATATAAGCGAGGAGGGTTGTGGTTGTGCTTTTGCCATTTGTGCCGGTAATGCCGGCAAAGCGTGCCTTGCTGCCAGCTTTACGCACAGCCTGAAACAGCAGTTCAGCATCTGAAAGAACAGGTATACCTGCGGCACGGGCGCGGGCTGCTGCCGGGTGCGGAGCCGGCAGGATGTGGGGAATACCCGGAGACAGCACCAGAGCAGAAAAGCCATCGAAGGTTTCAGGTGGTGCGAGAGTAAGGCGGTTTTGTATGTCAGCAGGTTGCCGGGCAATAAGAGCAAGCAGGCCATTACGTGCCTGTTCGCTGTCGTCCCATGCCTGAACGCTCGCACCCATTTGCGCCAGGGCTATGGCTGCGGGGCTGCCGTTGCGCCCCAGACCCAGCACGGCATAGCGATGATCTGTAAAAAGAGTGTCAGGAAAAATATGTGTCATCGTAGTTTCAGCGTGGCCAGGCCGCACAGCCCCAGAACGATAGAGACAATCCAGAAACGGATCACGATTTTCGGTTCAGCCCAGCCTTTTTTCTCAAAATGATGGTGTATGGGCGCCATCAGAAAAATACGACGTCCTGTACGTTTATACCAGAAAACCTGTATCACAACGGAGCAGGTTTCAATGACAAACAGCCCGCCAACAATGCACAGTACCAGCTCATGTTTAATGGCAACTGCCAGGGCCCCCAGCGCCCCGCCAAGAGAGAGAGAGCCGGTGTCGCCCATGAATACCGAAGCCGGTGGTGCGTTAAACCATAAAAACCCTAAGCCGGCACCAATCAGGGCTGCACAGAAAACGGCCAGTTCACCGGCGCCTGGTACGGCATGCACCTGCAGATAATCAGCAAAAACATGATTCCCGACAACGTAAGACAGCAGACCAAAGACCAGAGCGGCAATAACAACAGGCACAATAGCCAGGCCATCAAGGCCATCAGTGAAGTTCACAGCATTACCAAATCCGGTAATGGTGATCATGGCAAAAAGCGGAAAAGCAAAGCCGAGTGGCAGCAACAGGTCTTTAGCAAACGGAAAGGCCACTTTATTGGCGAGGTCAGGTGGCATCATGTGTTGCAGCCACCATCCGCAGAGCAGAGAGATCAGAAACTCGCTGCCAAGTCGCGCGCGCTTCGACACACCATCCGTATTGCGTTTTGAAAGCTTCAGATAATCATCGGCAAAGCCAACGCCGCCAAAGCCAAGAGTAGTCAGCAGTACAGCCCATAAAAGCCCGTTAGACAGGTCGCCCCATAATAATATGGAAACCAGCATTGAGATCAGAATAAGCACGCCACCCATTGTTGGGGTACCGGCTTTTTCAACCAGGTGGCGTTCTGGTCCGAGCGCCCTGATGGGCTGTCCGCCACGCTGGATACGTCTGAGCATGGCAATCAGAGGTTTGCCCAGAAACAGCGACACGACCAGTGCTGTCAGGCAGGCGCAGCCGGCACGAAAAGAGATGTAGCGCAGGAGGTTGATAAGCGGAACATGGCCATCATGCAGGCTGAGAGAGGAGAGAAAGGAGAGCATCAGGCGGGTTCCACATGAGACAGAGCAGTGAGAGCTTCGATAACGACACGCATGCGACTGCCAAGGCTGCCTTTAACCAGAAGCACATCCCCCCGCCGCAGGGCAGCGCAGGCAAGAGGGGCCAGGGCAGCAGAGTTTTCAGCCCATGCGCCCTGTTTCGCATGAGGCAGAGAATCATAGAGGGATTTCATGTGTGGTCCGCAGCAAAAAATAAGATCAGCACACTGAGCAGCAACAGGAGCCAGTGCGGCGTGTTCGGTCGTTGAAAAATCACCCAGCTCGCGAATATCGCCCAGTATGGCAATATGACGGCTGGCAGGAATAAGTCTGAGTGTCTCAAGCGTTGCTTTAACAGAAGCTGCTGAGGCATTATAGCTCTCGTCAAGCAGGGTTATGGCGCCGCCTGCAATGTGAGTAAAAGCGCCGCGTCCTTTCCCCGGGGAGAAGCTGGCCATGGCGACTGCGGCACGCGGCAGGTCACCTTTCAGAGCAGCTACGACGCCCAGTGTTGCCAGGGCATTGCGCACCAGGTGCTGACCCGGTGCGTTTAACCGCACAGAGACTGTACCGTGTGGTGTGTGCGCCTGAAAAGAAGAACCTTCAGCCATCATATGCAGGTCAGATGCTCTGACGGTACTATCGGGCTTCTGACCACAGGACCATAATGTGGCGTGAACCGCAGCGGCTGCCCGTGTAAAAAAGCTTTGGCCGTGTGCATCGTCAGGTATCACAGCAATGCCATTTGCTGGCAGAGCAGAAATGAGCGCAGATTTTTCTTCAGCAATAGCATCAAGGCTGCCCATGTAGCCGATGTGAGCTGATGCGATGGTGGTGATAACTGCAATATCGGGGCGAACCATATGAGCCAGCGGCGAAATTTCGCCAGGGTGGTTCATGCCGATTTCACTGATGCAGAATGCTGCTTCACGGGGCAGGCGTGCCAGCGTGAGGGGGACGCCCCAGTGATTGTTATATGATGCTTCAGCCGCATGCACCTGCCCAAGTGCGCCCAGGGCGACGCGCAGCATTTCTTTGGTAGTCGTTTTGCCAACACTGCCGGTGACGGCAATCGTTTTGCCGGCAAAGCGGGCGCGGGCTGCCATAGCCAGAGCCTGAAGCCCGCTCAGGGTGTCAGACACAACAAGCAGGCGGGGGTCATCACACGATGTCGCATCATGCACCATGACCGCAGCCGCACCTTTTTCAAGCGCTGTGCTGATATGGGCATGTCCGTCACTGTTCTCGCCTTTCAGGGCAATGAACAAATCACCAGGAGCAAGGGTGCGGGTATCGATAGAAATACCGGTGATAAGAGCTGAGCATGGGCCGGTAAAATGTCCACCGGTTGCGGCTGTCAGTTCCTCAGTGGTCCAGAGTGGTCCGGTCATATAACACCTGCCAGTTCGCGCAGGACGGAGGCATCATCAAAAGGATGTATTTCAGTGCCAATAATCTGTCCCTGCTCGTGGCCTTTACCGGCAATGACAAGAATATCCTGAGGGGCTAACAGTGACAGCCCTTTAGCTATAGCATCTCTGCGATTGCCAATGGTGAGGGCATCAGGGGCGCCGCTTCTGACTTCAGCACGGATGGAGGCGGCATCTTCAGTTCTGGGGTTGTCATCTGTGATGATGACAATATCAGCACCTTTTGCCGCTTCCCGGGCCATAAGCGGGCGTTTGCCGCGGTCACGGTCTCCGCCTGCACCAAATACGACAATCAGACGACCCTGTGTGTGCGGGCGTAAAGAGGCCAGCAGGCTGGCAAGGGCGTCAGGTGTGTGTGCATAATCAACATAGGCAGCAGCCCCGTCAGGCAGCATCAGCACCCGTTCCATCCGGCCTTTTACACCTTCAAGTCCGGGGAGGAGGGCGATAACATCCTGCAGGGATATGTCATTTTGTGCGGCGAGGGCTGCAGCCAGCAGGATATTGTCAACCTGATACCGGCCAGGCAGAGAAAGTGTAAGTGTATGACGGCTGCCATCTGCATCAATCACGATTTCCTGCCCTGTGGGAAGAGGGGTTTGTGAGATCAGGCGGATATAATCGCCCTCAGCGCCAACTGTGCGCAGGGTAAGTTTGCGCGCTTTTGCTGTTTCACGCAGTGCGGCAAGGGTTTGCGGGTCCATATCAGCATTGGCCGCTGCGACAGCGCCCTCTGGCAAGAGTTCAGAAAATAATCTGAGTTTTGCCGTGCGATAGGCCTCTGGCGTACCGTGGTAGTCAAGATGGTCGCGTGTCAGATTTGTAAAGCCCGCAGCAGTCAGATGCAGACCATCCAGACGGTTTTGCTGCAAACCATGAGAAGAGGCTTCAAGAGCAACATGATTAACCCCGGCCTGTGCAAGAGTAGCAAGACCGTTTGCCAGTGCGACAGGGTCAGGTGTAGTGAGCGCAGGCATTTTAAGCGGGGGCAGGTCAGTGCCGGTCAGCCCCAGTGTGCCAAGGGCAGCGGCCCGAAAACCATGCAGTGCCCAGAGCTGGCGTAAAAAACCAACAGTGCTCGTTTTGCCATTTGTACCAGTTACCGCCACCAGCGGTGCCGGTTGCCGGCCTGCAAGGGCAGCTGCCATAAGAGCCAGAGCCTTACGTGGATTTTCCGCGCGTAAAAGGGGGCGTTGTGGCACGTCGGATGGCCAGGGAGTGTCATCATCAGGCATAAGAACCGCAGCGGCCCCCTGAGTGACGGCACTGGCGATAAAAGCACGCCCATCAGTTTTTGTACCCGGCAAGGCAACAAATAAAGTACCCGGCGTAACAGCACGGCTGTCAGCCGTGACGGCGCTGATTGTGACGGTGCGAAAAAGACTGTGCTCATGAGAAGGCACAGGCACATGTGCTGCGTGACACAGGGCGGGGAGAGAAAGGCTCATTCGTCCATGACCTCAGCAGATTGTTTTTTTTGTTGGGCTCTCAGGCGTTTTTCAGCCATTTGCATGGCTTTGCGTGCGGCTTCGGCTTTACGGGGGTCTCCGGGGTCGTTGCCTGGTCCCAGAGGGCGCACACCACGGGGAGGTGTCGGGTGCATGGGTAAAGCCATGCCTGCATCAATTTCTGCGGCATGGGCCGTGTCAGGAAAGATTTGCAGCATCGGACCAATACGCGTGATAATTTTTGATACAGTCGGGGCGGCGTTCCAGCCTGCGGTTGTCCAGCCATGTGTCTCTGGTGTTGGTTTGGGGCTGTCGAGCATGACATACACGGCATAGCGTGGTGCATTCATTGGGAAAATGCTGGTGAAGGCTGAAATATTTGTATGTTTCAGATAGCCACCGTGTGGTCCGATTTT
Source organism: Acetobacter sp. DmW_043 (assembly GCF_002153485.1). Taxonomy (NCBI): domain Bacteria; kingdom Pseudomonadati; phylum Pseudomonadota; class Alphaproteobacteria; order Acetobacterales; family Acetobacteraceae; genus Acetobacter; species Acetobacter sp. DmW_043. The sequence continues at coordinate 56,596 of NZ_JOMN01000016.1, forward strand.
TTCAGCTGTACCCGTTTTACCGCCAACAAAATACCCTGGAGATTCAGCCGTTTTACCCGTGCCTTTTGTAACATCAAGGCGCAGCAGCCTGCGAAGGAGAGCTGATATCTGCTCAGAGATAACCCGCTTGCCCTGGGGTGTCGGCTGGGGGTCATCACCGTCTTTGTTGTCTGCTGTGCTGTTAGCCTGCTGTGCCTGCGCATGGGTAAGAGCCTGCTGGAAGGCCGCGCTTTGCAGGTCTCTCAGGTTTGCATCAGCAGCGGGAGCTTCGTTTCTGGCTTTAACAACAGATTCAGCTGCTTCACCGGCTTCCAGCAACGTTGGTTTAATCAGTATCCCACCATTAACGGTTGCTGCTGTACCGCGCACAATGGCCAGGGGAGATTCTGCAATGCCGTGACCAAACCCGACTGTCATCGTTGTTGAAAGGCTCCAGCGATGAGGCACGAGCGGGCGGGCGGCTTCAGGCAGTTCAATTGGTACGGGAGCAAAAAATCCCATATCTTTCATCCAGGCGGCCTGTTTTACAGCACCAACGTCAAGCGCGATATGTGCCGCTGCCGGGTTGGATGAGTAAGCCATCACTTCGGGCAGGCTTAGCCATTCCGTGAAATGATCACTTTTCATGTCAGAGATTTTAAATCGTCCGACATGAATGGGCACAGAAGAAAAACGGTCCCAGATATGAATGGTGCCGGTTTGCAGCCCCATAGCAGCAGTCTGAAGTTTAAAAGTAGAACCAGGCTCATATAGCCCGGTTACTGCCCTGTTAAAATGCTCATCATTTTTTGCGTGCACAAAATCATTGGCATCAAAATCAGGCAGACTGACCATGGCGATGATTTCGCCGGTATGGACATCCATCACGATGGCACAGGCACCAATAGCCTGGAATGTTGACATCGCAGCAGCAAGCTCGTCCCGGACGACTGACTGCACGCGCACATCCAGGGAAAGACGCAGGGGAGTGCGGTCAGACATCAGGCGTGTGTTAAAATAACGCTCTACCCCTGCAATGCCATGATCATCAATATCAACCGCCCCGATAATATGGGCAGCTGTGCGGCCAAGAGGGTAGCGGCGGCGCTCACCCTGCTCAAAATAAATACCGGGAATACCAAGGTTGTTGATCGCCATCTCCTGCTGTGGGGAGATGTTACGTGCAATATAAACAAACTGTTTGGGTAGCGAGAGGCGACGTGTAACCTCTTCTAAATTCAGGTCATGCAGAACAGACTGAAGTTTCTTAGCCACATCCTGCGGGTCAATCAGCTCTTGCGGGTTAGCATAAACCTGAGCAACCGGCAGAGATAAAGCCAGTGTCTGCCCGTTACGGTCGATAACAGATGCCCGATGTACCTGAGGCAGAGAGAAATCAGCTGACAGGCTGCCTTTAGGGTCAATTTGCGGGATCTTAGGTACCTGCGGGGCAATCTGCCGGCTTTCAGGTGCCATAGGAGCAAAGACTGTCGCGATGGAGAGCTTGACGGCTACGGCAGAAAAAAGACCAAAGAAACCGGCAGCAACGACAAGGAGCCTGACATGCATTTTATCGCGATGCGCGCGTGCGCGCAGGTCATCCCCGGTGACGCGTACTGTGCGTGATGGGGGTGAAGACGGACCAGATTCTTGAGGCGATCGGGCCATTGCAGGATGCAGACACTTTCAGGCTGTAAACAGAGGCAGATTTAGTTTGATACGGGAACCGGGGGTGCCATTTCGGTTCCGCTGCGGCTGAGCAGAGATCCGCTGTCGTAAGATGAACCGGCGCGCGCTTCCACATATCCTGATTCTGAAGATGGTGCAGCCTGTCTGGTTCGTGGCGCGTGCCAGCTGGCAACGGTAAGAGGCAGCGGGTGGCGTACCTCCGCCTGCCGGGTGTGCACCGCTACAGGTAATGCAGATGGTGTGACCTGAGCTGCCATAATTTTTGGTGCAGGTAACCGTACCTCATGCGAAGCAGGCAGCTGTGCGGTTAACACCTTTACGGGCTGAGGTTTGCTGTCATGTGCAGCTGCCCCGGTTATGGTGAGCGTATGGTGAACAGCTGCCGGGGCAGGTGACTGTACAGTAAAAGTTGTCTGCACAGGCCTGATGGCAGGTTCTGCACTGGTGTAAGAAACAGCTGTTGTATGAACATGCGCGTCCTGTGGCAGGTGCGAAACAGGTTTCGCTACGGCTACTACTGCCGTTACCGGAGGTTTGACAGCCACAGCCACAACTGCGGACGGGGCCGCAGCCAGAGCCATAACAGGCCCGGATAAAGGTGGCAGGTTTTTACCAAGGTCAGCCATGCGCACGAACTGAACCGGTTCCATAGGGTGAAGGTCCGGGAGGTGGTGCTCTGCCAGATGTGTCAGACGTTCGGGCTGATTTTCCAGCGCCCACTCAGTTCGCAGCATAGCCGTCTGCGCCCTGACGTGCTGTGTTTCTGAGACAATTCTTGAAATCTGCTGGTCAAGTAAAGTTGTCTGGTGCTTCTTCGTATAAAGAAAAAATCCCGACGCAATCGCCAGAATAGCCGAGCAGCATGTAAATGGCCGGGGTATCATACGGTCTGTCCTTTAGCAGGCGAAGAAGATACGAGAGGGCGTTTCACGATAGCACGCAGCTTCGCACTGCGTGCGCGTCGGTTGGTATCAGATTCATCTGCACCAGGGCGCAAAGGCTTAGAAGTCAGAGTGACAAACTCACTCTCTGCGCTGCGTGACGTGACAGCGCGCGGGTCATAGCGCGAAATGTTTTGTGTTTTACCAGTCGCCTTACCAAATACACGCTTGGTAATACGGTCTTCCAGGGAGTGAAAAGAAACAACAACGAGCCTGCCCCCGGGAGAGAGCAGATCAAGCGCCTGGGTCAGACCATTTTCGATCTCTCCAAGTTCGTCGTTAACAGCAATACGCAATCCCTGAAAAGAACGTGTTGCCGTATCAATGCCTGAACGATCAGCTGGTACAATCCGTCGTATAAGTTCGGCCAGCTGCAGGGTTGTGGTGAAAGGGGTGGCAGCCCGGTCGGCAACAATGGCCCGCGCCACGCGACGTGCATGACGCTCTTCACCATAATAATGGAAAATATCAGCAAGTTCAGTTTCAGGGGCTGTATTAATAAGATCAGCCGCCGTCTGCCCGTCGCGCCCCATACGCATATCGAGCGGACCATCCTGCTTAAATGAAAAGCCACGTTCAGCTTCATCCAGCTGAAATGATGATACACCCAGATCCAGAACAATGCCGTCAAATGCATAAATACCGGCTGCTTCGGCCAGATTTTTCATATCGCCAAAGCAGCCGTGCAGCATGTGAAGGCGAGGGGATCCGTCCGCAGATAAGAAATGACCTGCCAGAGCCTGACCACGGTCGATAGCATGGGGGTCGCGGTCAATAGCGTAAACAGAGCAGTCTGCACTGTTCAGGATTGCAGATGTGTAACCGCCACCGCCAAACGTGCAGTCGAGAAAGGTCTCTCCATCAGCGGGTGCAAGGGCGCTAAGCACTTCGGAGAGCATGACCGGAACGTGGCCTGAGTGCCCCTGCACTGAAGGTGAGAAAGGAGGCGTGGTCATCAGCTGTGCCCCTCATTTTTGTGGGCCGCAGGCAGATTGACGCGGCGTGAACGCAGGCGGGCTTCAGCACGGCGCTGTTTCGCTGCTTCAGGCTCCCATAGCTGAAAGGTGCGCCCGACACCCATAAAAGCTACCGTTGCACTGCTGGTCAGGCCGGCATGGTCGCGCAGAAAGTCAGGTAAAATAATTCGTCCTTCACGGTCGGGGTCAGCAGGGTAGGCATCTGCATACAGGGCTGCGGCCAGATCATCGTGCTCGTCAGAAAACATATCCAGGCGGTCAAGCGAGCTGGTCAGCTGAGAAAAAGCAGCAGCAGGCCAGGCTTCGATGCACGGCATGACATGTGAGGGACGAAGTATCATCAGAGAGTCACCTTCCATATGCTGGCTTTTGAGAACAGTGCGAAACGCGGCCGGAATTGAGACGCGACCTTTCGCGTCAAATTTGTTTTCATGTGTGCCAAGAAACACACTCACCCGATGCTTTTCCCCTGCTGCAGGTTGTTATTTGTTTGCGTGCCTGATGCAAAGCAAGACTGGAATCACACTCTGCTGTTAATATTTGGGATAGCATGGGATTTCATGGGAAGCAATTCAAACCAGATAAAAAACAACAGAAAACGGTTTGTTTTTTAAGTATCTTTGAGAAGAGTAAAGAAAAAATAAGTCTGAATATTGTTTGCCTGAATTGCGCCTGGGCAGAGAGATTATTTTGTTCATGAAAATATCAGGAATAAACGAATTGTTAATATTTATTAACAGCTTAGGAAGGTTAATCCAGGCGGTCTGTAAGCCGGGTTCTGTCCGGCTCCGTAAGGAGCCTGGACGGTCATTCTTCTAGGATATGCCTTGCAGCATACCTCAAGCAACCAACCCGGACAGCGAGGCGGAAGAACCTCTGAAACGCCCTTGCGGGGTTTCTGCTGTCCCTATTCGGTTTTGCTCCCGGTGGGGTTTACCATGCCTCGGCTGTTACCAGCTGAGCGGTGCGCTCTTACCGCACCGTTTCACCCTTACCTTCAGTTTGTCCCATGGTTTCCCATGAAAAAAACCCGGAAGGCGGTTTGTTTTCTGTGGCACTTTCCCTAAGGTCGCCCTCGCCGGCAGTTAACCGGCACCGTTCTCCCGTGGAGCCCGGACTTTCCTCTCCTCTGCAAAGCAGAGCAGCGACCGTCCAACCGCCTGGAGGCTGCACCCTGCGTCGGGATGCGTTGCAGGTCAAGGCCGAAAAGCCGGGTAATGGTCATTATATAAGCATCTGCATGTATAAAGAGAATTTTTTCAGGTAAAATCAGCACTGCCGATACTGTTCACAAACCATAAAAAGGGTTCGGATATGCGTTGTTCTGAGTTTTCACATGCGGCATCTGACCCGGCGCGTCCGACACGTTCTGCGCGATTTTTATTGTGGTGCATCAGGAAACAGGCAGCCCGTCAGCAGAAAAAGAATGCAGATCAGCCACCTGCAATTCCGTTGAGCCCGGATGATCAGCTCAGGGTAAGGGAGGCTTTTTTAGCCCGGTTGCGTAAGGTGACAGACAGCCCTTCCTTTATACCATGCCTGTCATCTCTGCAGGTCAGGCGGGTAATTTCTCTGAAAGTGCCTGGGGCTAACGGTATGCTGCGTGCCCGTCTTTACATTCCATATGGTTGTGTCAGAGGGGCCGTTTTGTTTCTGCACGGTGGTGGGTTTGTTCATTGTGGTCTGACTTCCCATCATGGTATCTGCTGTCGTCTTGCCCGCAGTTCAGGGGCGGCTGTGCTCATGCCTGAATATCGCCTGGCGCCTGAATATCCTTTTCCTGCCGCAGTGGAAGACGTTCAGGCTGTTCTGCGCTGGCTTGCTGAACAGTCCCGCCATTACTGGGGAGGGGACGTTGCCGTGGCTGGTGATAGTGCAGGGGGGAACCTTGCCGCCGTTCTGGCGCAGCAGGCTAAAAAGGGAGGTTTGCCCCGCCCGGTTTTGCAGCTTTTATATTATCCGACGCTTTATGGTGATGATATTTCCCACTCACATGAGCATTATGGTGAGGGGCATTTTTTATCGCAGTACGCGCTAAGATGGTATGGAGCGCAGTATCTTGCTCATAAAGAGAACTGGACAGATCTGCGTTTTGCACCCGGGTTTGCTCAGGATCTGACCGGGCTGGCTCCCGCTGTTATCATGACCGCTCAGTGTGATCCGTTGCGTGATGATGGTGCCCGCTATGCGCAGGCTCTCAGGGCAGCAGGTGTACCGGTGGCTTATGCCTGTTATTCAGGAGCCCTGCACGGTTTTCTTAATTTCTATGCGGTTATGCCCCCCGGTAAACGGGCCCTGCGCGCCGGAGGGAAAATGCTGCGCAGGGCGTTTGCAGGCGCTCTCAGGGAACAGGGTGGAATTCACCCGGAGACCCCTGGTCAGACATAATAGTGTGGTTGACTCGGTCAATCTGCAACGTAAAGAGTTTTGGCAGTTCTTTGCCCGGGTTGGGGCATGTGCCTGAATGCTTTTGCATCACGTCAATACGTGAAGCGGTCAGCGGGTCGTTGCCATTGACGATAAACAGCAGGCAGTCAGGTCTGTCGTGCGACATACCATTGCTCGTTACGAGTAAACGCAGGTGACTGACAAGAGCCGTGTCATTAAACCAGCTCTCAGCGCGGAAGGTATAGCGGTCAGCCACTTTATCGAGAAAACCGGTTTTAGCCAGCCCGATCATCAGCAGCATAAGAGGCACAACCATAACCAGGCGGCGCAGAACATGCTGGCGTAACGTGCGTTTTTGGGGTGTTTTTTTGGGGTTGAGAAGTGTTTTGTTGCTCATGTCTGCATATCTTCATGCCAGAGTGCGCCATCACGTGCCAGTAAAATACGGGCGGACGCGGGGCCCCAGCTCCCGGCGGGATAAGGTTCAAGGGGGGAAAGGTCTTCGCGCCATGTTGCCAGAATAGGTTCAACCCAGCGCCATGAGGCTTCAACTTCGTCACGTCTGATAAATAAAGCCGGGTTTCCTCTCACAGCATCAAGCAGAAGGCGCTCGTAGGAATCCCGGTATGTAATGTTGAACTGATCATTATAAAGCATCTGAAGATCAGCGTTCCGCACTCTGAAACCACCTGCACCAGGGTCTTTACTGGCAAGAACCAGAGACAGGCCCTCTTCAGGAGCAATGCGGATAACCAGACGCCCGGGTGAAGGAGTATTGCTGAAAATAGACCAGATCTGCGGGCGGAACTGCAAAACAATCTCGGTTGTTTTTGCGGCCATTCGTTTGCCGGTGCGTAAATAAAACGGCGTGTTGCCCCAGCGGCTGGTACGGATTTTTGTACGGATGGCAACGTATGTTTCAGTATTTGATGTGCGGTCTTTGCCCAGATCATCCTGATAGCTGCAGACATTTTCCTGCCCGCACAGGCCGGCTGTATACTGACCACGAATAACATTCTGCCTTACCATTTCAGATGTCATCGGGCGAAGTGCATTGAGTACTTTGAGCTTTTCATTGCGCAGATCATCAGCACTGAGTGAGGCCGGGGCATCCATCGCCAGCATACACAGCACCTGAAGCAGGTGGTTTTGCATCATATCGCGCAAAGCCCCTGACTCATCGTAATATGCGCCACGTGTGCCAACACCAACGGTTTCAGCCGCGGTAATTTGTACGTGGGAAATTGCGTCAGAGGACCAGAGTTTCTCAAGAACGGGATTGCCAAAGCGCAGTGCGAGAAGATTCTGCACGCCTTCTTTGCCCAGGTAATGATCGATCCGGTAAATGGCGCTTTCGTGGAAAAACTTACCTACACCGTCATTGATTTCTGTCGCGGTGGTGAAATCAACCCCGATTGGCTTTTCAAGCACAAGGCGGGCCTTATCGGTGATAAGATCATGTTTCGACAAAGCTGCGCATAACGGAGAATACAGCGCGGGACTGGTCGCCAGGTAAAAAACACGAATGCGAGTCGGGTCAGCCAGAGCTTTTTCCAGGCCAGACCAGTCGCTATTTGCTTTGGTCGCATCGAGCGGGATATACTGAACCAGCTTGAGGAAGCGGTTAAGCGTGGCTGTACTCTTTGCTGTCTCAGGGGCAAATTCGCGCAGAGTTTTGCTGACCTGCTGGCGGTAGTCATCCTCCGAATGGGCAGAGCGGGCAATGCAGATAATACGCGCTTCATCGGCAAACTCTTTTGCATGAAAACGGCGCAGAAAAGCTGGCAGAAGCTTGCGCATGGTCAGATCGCCGGTTGCTCCGAAGATGACAAAGTCAAACGGGTCAACTTGATTGATATGGGCCATGTCCCTGGGTTCCTCCCGCAAGAATAATGAGGGCGAAGTGCTTTTTTCTCTGGCAGGCCTGTTACCTGTTTTTGTTTATAGTCTGTAACAGGTCATAGCAGAGATATCAGCTTCATGATTTAGGGTTTGTCCGGAAGGAGGATAGCTGTCAAGGCAATTGACCGCAGGCTCATGCCGCGATAATCCCGTCGGTTCTGATAGTCGCGGGACGGATGGTAATATCTCTCCGGGGCTGGCAGCCTGGTTATGAATCACAAAACAGAGGACCAGACGCTATGGATAATGAAGGTTTTTCCAGTGGTGAAGACGCAGCAGCCGGTGGTGTTGCCGCTGATCGCCTGCGCAGCATCATAGAGCGCGTTGAGCGCCTGGAAGAAGAGCGCAAAGCTCTGGCAAGCGATATTAAGGATATTTTCACGGAGGCAAAATCTGCCGGGTTTGATGTGAAGGTGATTCGCCAGATCATCCGTATCCGTAAGCAGGAGCCCGCTGAAGTGGAAGAGCAGGAAACACTGCTTGATATCTACAGACGGGCATTGGGTATGTAATTCAGCTGCCATATGCCGGCAGGCGGATGAATTTTAAAACAGGGTCAGAGGAGCACGATGTCAGATTTTTTTCCTGAGTGGATGCCACTCTGGCTGCAGGTATTTCTTGTCGTCACTGCTGTGGTGTACGGCCTGTTTTTTCTGATGATTCCGTTTGCCGTGTTTGGCCTTAAAGGCCGTCTGGCAGAGATAGAACTGCAGCAGCATGAAATTCAGGCTGATCTGCGTTCTGTCTCTATGCATCTTGTTGCTTTACAGGCGCAGAAATCATCTTCAGCCGTGCGGGATGTGCCCGCACCTGATGCACAGGTACCTGTTTCATCTGGTGGTGTAACAGTTGAGGAAGTGCGTTTTGCGCCACCCCCTCCGCCCCGTGCTGAAGAACCGCCTGCAATGCCGGCTATTTTGCCGGCTATACGTGCGCCGCGTGTATCAGATGCTTATGAGCCACGTCGTGGTGCTCCGCCTGTTCCGCACATGACGGCCGCGCCGACGGCGCGCGGGGCGCGTTCAATGCCATGGCATACACAAAAATTTCCGGTAGAATCAGAGCATGAGCGTGCGCCTGATGCGAACAGAGAGCCACACCGTATCGATTTCAGCCAGGAGCGTCCTGATTGTGCTGATCAGCGCAGGCAGGCAGCTGAACGCACGGAGCCAATGCTAAACTGGCCTCCGACACGTTCAGGCTCTTGAATTTATTTTATACCATAACGAGGTTATCGCGGTGGATAATCTCGTCATGATGTTGCCAGCCAAGAATTTTTTCAACTTCTGATGAATGATGCCCTGCGATCCGGCGTATGGCTTCCGCATCGTAAAATGACAGGCCATGGGCCAAAAGCAGCCCGGCTTCGTCAGTAACGCTCACAAGGTCCCCGCGTGAAAATTGTCCCTCAACCTGCGTAATCCCGGCGGGGAGAAGGGATGACCCCTGCTGCAGGGCGGCAACAGCGCCCCGGTCAACAATAATTTTTCCTGCAGGGGTCAGGCTGCCTGCAATCCATTGTTTGCGGGCGTCCTGGCTACATGTGCGCGGCAGGAACCAGGAGCATCTTGCTCCTTCCAGCAGAGCGCGCAGCGGGTGCAGGGGCTGGCCCTTTGCAATAGCCATTGCACAGCCTGAACGTGTAGCGATATCTGCTGCGAGTAATTTGGTGCGCATACCACCTGAAGAATAACCAGGAGGAGGCTCACCACCCATGGCCTCAATTTCAGGTGTCAGAGCGTCGATAACCGGCAGGTGTTGTGCTGTCGGGTCAAGGCGGGGATCAGCTGTGTAGAGACCATCAATGTCAGAGAGTAAAACAAGCTGGTCAGCATCGATCATCTGTGCAACGCGGGCTGCCAGCCTGTCATTGTCACCAAAGCGGATCTCAGCCGTAGCGACGGTATCGTTTTCATTGATAACCGGCACACAGTTCAGTTTTATAAGAGTATCAAGCGTGGCACGGGCGTTGAGGTACCGCTTTCGGTCTTCCGTATCACCCGGTGTCAAAAGAAGCTGTGCGGCAGTCAGACCATGAGCATGCAGGGCCTTGCTCCAGGCCTGCGCCAGGCTGATTTGCCCGACAGCTGCTGCGGCCTGTTTTTCTGCCAGTTGCAGTGTACGCCCTGTCATGCCAAGGCTGTGGCGCGCCAGGGCAATAGCCCCTGACGAAACTACGGTGACGGCCGTGCCCTGCCTGTGCAGCTGTGCAATATCAGCAGCAACGCTGTTCAGCCACTCCTGCCGGGGGAGGGCTTTTTCAGTATCCACAACCAGAGCGCTGCCGATTTTAACAACAAGGCGTCGGGCAGAAGTCAGGGAAGGGGGAAGAGCGCGTCCGGTCATAGTCTCAGAACCTGTTTGCCACAGCGGCTTGAAGTGAAACGAGATCAGGAGGCGTTATCGCGCTCCTCATTGCGTATCTCTGTGACCTGATTCTGAATTGTACGCAACAGCTCAGGTACACCCTGACGGGTTGCTGCTGAAATGAGCACAACAGAAGCGCCACTCGCTTTTTCTAAAGCGCGGCGGCGAGCCGAGGCCTCACGCGGGGTCATGGCATCATTCTTGTTGAGTGCAATAATCTCGGGTTTACTGGCCAGTCCCCCGCCATATTCTGTGAGTTCCCGGCGGATGGTGCGCCAGGTGTCAACGACATCACCTGCTGAACCATCGATCAGATGCAGCAGCACAGCGCAGCGTTCGACATGACCGAGAAAGCGCGTGCCAAGGCCTGTGCCTTCATGTGCGCCTTCGATCAGGCCAGGGATATCAGCAATCACAAATTCTTCAGCGACGGAGAGACGAACAACACCAAGTTGCGGATGAAGCGTTGTGAAAGGATAGTCAGCAATTTTTGGGCGTGCTGCCGAGACAACAGAGAGGAAGGTCGATTTGCCAGCATTGGGCATGCCAACCAGGCCAACATCAGCAATCAGCTTAAGGCGTAGCCAGACCCAGCGTTCTTCACCCGGCCAGCCTTTATCTGAGCGACGGGGAGAGCGGTTGGTGCTGCTTTTATAGTTCGCGTTACCAAAGCCACCATCGCCACCACGGCAGAGCATGATCCGTTTGCCGGGTTCGTCGAGGTCAGCCAGAAGGGTTTCGCGGTCATCATCAAAAATCTGAGTGCCAACAGGCACTTTAATAATGACGGGCGAGGCCGCCGCGCCGGTGCGGTCAGAGCCGGCACCGTTGCCGCCTTTGCGGGCTCTGAAATGCTGTGTGTAGCGAAAATCAATGAGCGTATTGAGGTTAGCGACAGCTTCAAAGAAAACGTCACCGCCGCGCCCGCCATTGCCACCGTCAGGCCCCCCGAATTCAACATATTTTTCACGACGGAAAGCCGTTACGCCATCACCGCCGTCGCCTGAGCGGACATAAATTTTTGCCTGGTCGAGAAATTTCATGGGGGGTACCTTTGTGAGCAGCAGCTAAACGTAAAAAAGGCCGATCCTCACAGAACCGGCCTTTTGTTCTGCTTTGGCATAACCAGCCTGGGCAGAAAAAATTATACTTTACTCAGCTGCAGCTGGCAGTGCGTCAACAGAGACGTGTACACGGCCTTCTGAGCGGCGTTCAAAGCGAACACTGCCGTCAACCAGAGCAAAGAGTGTGTGGTCGCGACCAACACCGATATTAACGCCAGGCTTCATTTTTGTGCCGCGCTGACGCACGATGATGTTGCCTGCAACGACGCTTTCGCCACCGAATTTTTTAACGCCAAGACGACGTCCGGCGCTGTCGCGCCCGTTACGGGATGAACCGCCCGCTTTCTTTTGTGCCATAACTCAGGTCCTCTTCTGGTCTTCTGCTTTAAACTGATACGCTCTTAAGGCGTAATTCAGGCAGCGTTGATTTCTTGAACACGCAGGATGGTAACCGGCTGACGATGACCATTTTTGCGGCGGCTGTTCTGCCGGCGGCGCTTCTTGAAGATGATGACCTTCTTGCGACGGTCCTGAGCGACAACTGTGGCAGTAACACGAGCACCGGCAACGAGTGGCGCACCGATGGTGGCAGAACCTTCGCCGCCAACTGCAAGAACTTCGTCAAATGTGACGGTTGCGCCGGCTTCGACTTCAAGTTTTTCAACTTTCAGGATCATGTCAGGTTCAACACGATACTGTTTGCCGCCGGTGCGAATAATTGCGAACATGATAACAGAGTCTCTCTTTCGGGTCTCTTAACCTCTCGCGGCAGGGTGCAGGCGAGAGCTGTGGAGGCTTTTTTTCGTGTGCCGCATGAGCGACATGCTTCCATCTTTGTGGAATGGTTGGGCTTTTACGGGGTGCAAAGGGCTTACGTCAACAAAAACTTGTTGTTCCCGGCCTTGTCGGGCTAAAAAACCGCAATTATAACCTCAGGCCTGAAGCGGAGAGGTGCCGGAGCGGCTGAACGGGGCGGTCTCGAAAACCGTTGTGCGAGTGATCGTACCGAGGGTTCGAATCCCTCCCTCTCCGCCATAGTGAGATTTTTTTAGCTGTATGTTACCACGCCCTGAAATATCAGGAACTACATCCCCGGCATGGGTTTGTGGTCTGACTATGAGCTGGCCTGTAAAAAAGATTAATGATCTTCGCTGTAAGGGCTGTTAACCGATCCTGCATCTGTTCCGTTTATTATGTCCGGCTGGTTCAGGCTCTGGCCATATGTGCGGTAGCCTGGCCCTGCGCTGTAGCTGCGACCTGAACCCACACCTGTTCCGACAGACAGAGATCCGTGAATTTTACTGTCATGAGAAGACTGCTCTGTCGCATATTGGGAAGGAGATGAATCACTCATTGAGCGAAGAAACTCTGCTCGTGAGTTCTCCTGTGGCTGACCGGTGTGAGAGCAGGCTCCCAGCAGAGGCAATGCTGTCAGAATATAAAGTCTGTATCTCGTCATGTCGTGTCCGTCTCATGTCAGCATTCAGAGACCTGAGCATACACAGCTCTGCGGTAAAGTCTCAGGTACAGGCGCGCAGCCGGCAGCGTTAATGCCCGCCAGTTTTTGAAAAGACGTTCATGATAACGACACCAGCAATAATCAGCAGCATGCCGGCAATGGCAGGGATATCTAATTTTTGCCCCTGAAATATCCAGGCTACGGCACTGATTAAAACAATGCCGACCCCAGACCAGATTGCGTAAGCAACCCCTGTAGGAATAGTTTTGAGGGTATGAGACAGCGCGTACAACGCAAAACCGTAAAAAAAGACAGTAGCAAGGCCAGGGAGAAGCTTTGAGAACCCTTCAGATTGTTTTAGAAAAGTGGTTCCCAGGACCTCGGATATAATTGCACCTCCGAGATATAGATAAGAAATATTCACCTGTCCTCCGCGCAGCCTCTGCATTTACACGATGTTTGTTTCTTCATCGCATCTTCAGGCACAACTGTCACGTGAAGTGGCGTATAGCCTCAGTCATTCTTTGTTTCGCTGTTGCCTGTATGAGGCTGCTTTGCTCTTTGAGATGGGCCCGTCACCAGCGTATCATGCTCTGCTGCCTCTGCGATGACCAGGGCAGCAGATAATCGGGTGGGGGTGATTAAACTTTGTCTCCGGGCCAGAGAGGGCCACGCTCTTTACGCACTTTTCTTACAGCAGCATCAAACATTTTTTGTGCAGCGCTCGAGCCGGCAATTAATCCTTCGGCATCCTGCGAGCAGCGACGACGGATTTCCTCGCTCAGTATCACGTTTTTCCCCGGTATCATGCCGGTGTGACACTGAATTTCAGCGGCGCGCTGAGCGACCCATAGCAGGAAGAAAGCGCGGGGAATGTCAGCACCGCCAACAGCAAGGCCGTGGTTGCGCAGCACCAGCACATGCTTTTTCCCCAGGCTTTCAAGCATACGCGGGCGTTCATCATCATAGAGTGTGATCCCTTCGAAGGCATGGTAACCAACGCGCTCAAAGAGCTGTGCACCATAAAAGTTATCGTGGCTGAAACCTTCTTCTTTCATCGCAACCGCACACACCGCATTTGTGTGCGTATGAATAATGCAGTGCACATCATCACGCGCAGCATGAATGGCACCATGCAGGGCAAATCCTGCCGGGTTAGGGCGGGTCGGACCGTTTGTAATGACACGGCCGCCAGCATCGACCATCAGCAGATTATCTGGTGTGACTTCGTCATAATTTAAGCCAAATGTATTGACCAGGTAGCGGCGTTCTTCGCCCGGCAGACGCACTGAAATATGATTGAAGATCATTTCAGTCCATCCGAAATAATTGATCAGATGGTAACATTCAGCCAGCTGGATGCGCAGCTTTTCTTCTGTAGTGTGTTCCATATTTTTAGTCCTTATATGCTGCCGCAGCAGAAAGGTTTTGCTTTATGGCGGCCTTGCGCCTGGTCAGAGTGAGCACAGTTTCAGTCACAGGCATGGAAACATTGTAGTGTCGCGCAAGGAGGAGAATGGCGTCTCCCATAGCGGATAGTTCCAGCGGGCGGTTATGTCGGTAATCCTGCAACATAGAGGTAGGATGCCTGCCGCCCTGCACGATTTTGCTCATTAGTGCCTCTGTCGGTGGCAGGTCTGAGAGGCCATAAGCCCGGCCAAGATTTTGCATTTCATTAAGGCTGCTGAGTGCCAGTTTTACAGCGTCAGGTGATGTTGTCAGTTCGTGCAGGCTGGCCTCAAACATAACCGAGAGCGGATTAGTTGAAACATTAAGGGATAATTTGGCCCACAGATCTCTCCTGATATCCTCACTTTTATAAAAAATACTGTTGTTTTCATGGAAAATATTCAGAATATCTTCAGCGCACCCACTGCCTTTTTCGACATCGCCAAGCGTAAAGTGCGGGATACCTGCCACCCTGATATGCCCCGGTGCTTCAACCTGAGCAAAAGTATAGGCTACGCATCCACATAATGTATTACGGCTGAGCTGGCTAAGTGTTCCCTCCGGGTCAAGTGCCGGTTGCAGGATTGCCTGTGTTTCAGGGTGTGCCATCCACCAGGGGAAGCCGTTTACAACTGGTATGATTTTTGTATGCGGGCCAATGGCATGTTTAACCGTGTCAAGCAGGCCAGAGAGCTGGTGATATTTTCCACATAGTATAATCAGATCCTGAATGGTGTCAGGGGCGCGGCTGTCGGCCTGAAGTCTGTGATGTGATGTAGTGTTTTCGTTTGAGCAGTATAACCCTTCATGACGTAACACGCGGAGGGTTTCTCCGCGTGCGACGACAGACAGGTCGAGTGTCAGCTCATTCAGATGTGCCGCCAGTAACCCGCCAATTCCTCCCATGCCGGCAATGCAGACACGAGGCGGAAATTGAGCTGGTCCTGAGAGCTTTTCTATCATGGGAAACCTGCCATTTTATCGAGATAAACAAAGAGTGTTGCACCAACTTCAAGAGCATCACGGGGATGTTTTGCAGTCATAGGCGCATAGTAGGTATTGGGGTTGATAGCGTATTGCAGGCTTGGTTCAATCGCAACATTAGGGAAGAGGAAAACGTGAGCATGGATATCAGCAACCAGGTGCGCGGCACTTGGTGCTTTACCATCACCACCGCTGGCTTTGTTGGCTTCAGCCAGAAACTGCGTCTCACGTGAGCCAAGCTTGGTCCAGTGCAGCTGAACACCGTAGGTATCAAGAGGATGTGATTTGAAAGGAGCCTGAACAAATGCACCAAGGTAGGCTTCTGCTTTAACAGGGGCGTAGCTTTGAAAATCTGTTCCTGCACCACCATAAATAGCAACAGCCATATTATGCGGGTCACGTGTGGTGCCATGGTCTGCACGCCAGATATATTGCTGCCCGGTGAAGAAAATACCTGACATGCCGCCGGTATGCTGCGTTGCTTTCCAGCTGCCGCCTGATGCAGTCGTTGCGCGTGCCGTAGTGGTTGTCGCTGATGAATTATAATATCCCAGAAATTCATACATGGACGGGTAAGCTGTTTCGTCAAAGCCGCGTTTATACCCGATCTCACCAACGCCGGTGGCACCGGTTGCTGTATCTGTGTTCCAGTTCCAGCCGTTCTGATAATAGATGGTTTTGTTAACTTCGGTTGCTGCTGCCTGAAAGTACCATGATTTTGTGATGTGGTAGATCGCATGGCCTGACCATGTTGCGAACACAAAGGTGCTGATGCCAGCATCCTGTGACCAGACATCTTTAAAGCAGGTCAGGATCTGATTACAGTTCGGGATAAGGAAATAACGTGAGATGTTTGCACGGCCGGCTTCAATTTCGAGCTTGTCGCTGAAAAGCTTCTGATCGAGTGTCAGTTCACTCAGATAGTTGCCACGGAAAAGGTGAGGGGGCTGATAGCCCAGGGTGTTGTCACCAACCTGCTGCGACCAGTGCTTGTCATTATCACGAAGGAAGAAGAAATCCTCGCCAAAATGTATCTGAGCTCCTTTCCAGCCAATGAGCTTGTTAAGGTCGATGTTTGTTTCAACAACACCCAGGGCGTTTTGCAGGCGTGACCCCTGCTTCACGCCACCCTGAACGTTGCTGACAAAGTTATCGATCAGCAAAGCATGAAATGTAATACCGTAATCTTTAAGCGGCTTCAGAACGTTATAGAAAAAGCCTTTTTTAACAGGGGTGCCGGCCATAGTTGAAACGGGCACTGAGGGTAAAATTTTAGGGCTGAGGTTATTAGGTGCAGCCAGAAAATCATTGCCGTTATTTGTATGCGTATGGCGCCCGATAACGTTAACCGGCTGCCCCGACGCATCGACTGCAGGTAACTGATCAGCAGGGGTTAAGTTTACATGGCCTGCATCAGCTATTGTGTGTGTTGTTGAATGTGTATTGCCGGCAACAAGCATATGACGATGCAGGTGCGAGTTAGCGGAATGTGTATGCGTAACTGGCGGATTTGTACTGGCCATTGCGGGAAGTACGCCTGCAGCGCCTGAAATGACACTACAGGTGCAGAGTATCTTGATGATGCGCTGCATGATTTAAAAAACTCCGTCAGAAGAAGGGGCGGGAAGATGAGTGTTAAGAATGTTTTTATGTCGAAATGAATTAAAGGCGGGAGGGGCGTGGAGTGGATGAAAAAAGTATCATTTTCAAAGGCTCCGTTTTGTCGTGTGCCAGGCACTGGCTAAAAAACCGGCGAGAGTTTTTTTCATAAACAGTGAAGGCAAACGTATGTCAGGACAGAAGGGGTTGCTGTGAATCGTTTCGATTCCATTATAGAAGATGATTCTAGTGAAGTTTCAAATTAAAAAAAGAATATGTTTTTGCTGAATAATTTTTTCTGTCATTTTTTTTTATATCGAATGTCGGGCAAAAAAAATGAGAAAATTTTGTTTTGGGAAATAAAAAACTCAGATTTTTTTTTATTCTGAAAAATGTTTTATAAAAACAAAAAATTTAATTAAATTAATAGGATAAATAATTTTTTTATCCTTTTTTTATCTCATCATTAATGAAAATAGATTGACAAAAGGAGGTGGCTTCTGTTCTCATTTTGATATCGAAATTAACAGAGCAAGTGTAAGGAAAATTAAATTCCAGGCTCTCTTCTTCAAAGATAATTACGTGAAATATCAACTGTGATGGTGGTGTGAACCATGCTCTTTTGCAGGGCTTGTTCTGATGTCATGCCTGCACAGGTCACTATGTTATCAGCCCAGGAGATGACAGTCCTTACTTTGCTCTGATCTTATGTGACATGGAGACCAGGGATGAGCCGATTGCGGCAGGCGAATGCCATTACGTTATTTATGCTGGCTTATCTGTTGTCTTATATAGACAGGCAGATTCTTTCTTTGCTGATTGGTCCGATACAGGCGGATTTGCATCTGGGTGATACGCAGTTTGCCTGCCTTAATGGCCTGGCATTTTCTCTTCTGTATGCTGTCCTTGGTTTTCCGCTGGCCAGTCTGAGTGACCGCAAGCCTCGCCCGCCTATTATTGTGGCAGGCGTCATTCTGTGGAGCCTTGCAACAATGGCCTGTGGTCTTTGTAACGGTTTCTGGTCGCTTTTTACGTGTCGCGTGCTTGTCGGGCTGGGAGAGGCCGCTCTTGCCCCGGCTGTTTATTCCTATCTGGCTGATATTGTACCAAAAGAAAAACTGGCAGGTACACTCTCAGTTTTTTTTCTGGGGTCTTTTCTCGGTTCGGGCTGTGCATTTCTGTTTGGTGGCAGCCTGCTAAGTGTTGCGCAGCATTATAACATGACCTCTCTTCATGCCTGGCAGGTGTGCTTTCTGGTTGTTGGTTTGCCTGGTTTGCTTCTGGGGCTGATCATTGCGACAAGTGTGCGCGAGCCGGCTCAGCGTCGTGTTGCCGGGCCGCACGTACCTGCGGCACAGGCCATTGCTTTTTTCCGGCAGCATAAAATGTTTTTCAGCCTGCATATGCTGGGTTACACCCTGCTGGCTGTGACATTGTTTTCTCTGTTTAGCTGGATGCCAGCACAGATGATGCGTATCCACCATATGAGCCACACAGAGCTTGGCCTGGTACTGGGCAGTATTGTTATTATCTGCGGCAGTGCAGGGGTGTTTACCAGCGGGCGCTGTATTGACTATCTGACACACCGTGGTGTGGTCTGTGCATCGCAGATTGTTGCTGTTACAGGCGCGTTCCTTGCGTGTGTGCCTCTGGTTATCAGTGTTCTGACAACTGACCGTCATCTGGCGGTGCCATGTTTTGCACTGGCATTCTTTTTTGCTTCTTTCCCCATGCCACCATCAGCAACTGTGCTTCAGATTGTGGTGCCGGTGCCGATGCGGGCACGTTTCTCAGCCACTATGTTGTTTTGTAACGCGATAGGTGGGTTGTCAGGCGGGTCAATTCTGATCGGTATGCTTAATGACAGGGTGTTTCAGTCACCGCTTGCCATTGGTTTGTCTATGGCAATTGTTGCCGGCACAGCCAGTGTTCTGGGTGGTGTTCTGTTGCTGCTATGCATGCCGTCATATCGCAGGCTTTATGGTGCGCAGCAGCACCATCAGCATGTTTACGACGCAGTAAGCACGGGGGTGAGAGAACAGACAGCCTGAAGAGGGTCTGTTAAAAATTAAAGAGTATATAGTGGCCTTTGTATTGCGGGTAATAATTTTACCTTAAATGCAGGGGCCATTTTTTTAATAAAGATTGTTATATAGTTTACGGCAGATTTTGAGGAGAGTTTGTATCTCATCATCATCGCAGTCATGAAAAGCGCGTTCGAAAATGAGCGAGGCAACAGAGCGCACTCCCTCAAAGGCTTCACGTCCTTTACTGGTCAGGCGTACTTCCGTCACGCGGCCATCCTGCTCTGAGACAGATGTGCTCGTCAGGCCTTCATTTTCCATACGGTAGATCAGCTTGGTCGTTGTTGAGATGCGAAACACTGCCAGCTCGGCAATGCGGCTCATCGGGGCACATTCTTCTTCATGCAGAATGGCAAGCACACGCCAGCGCGACATATCCATCCCCACACGCTTGAGGTGTGTATCCATGCGGAGCTGATACAGCCCCACCAGTCGGGCCAGGTGAAAAAAAGGTGAGGAGTCAGCAGAAAACAGAGGGTCCTGGGGGTCAGCAGAGCGCCATGTCTTGCTGGTCTTTTTTCTGATCACTGCACGTCTCACTTTCCTGAATATTGCCTTCTCCCTAGCGTTTTTACCGGGGTGTGTGAAGTTATCTTATAGAAGTTTGCTGCGTGCAGCAGTCAGCCAGGGTGTTAAGGAGGGGTGCTGCGCAGCCTCCTTAACACTTAATGATGGTGATTATGGCTGATATTACTGAGGTTTCTGAGAGAGTGAACGGCGAATTAAAAACTGCCGGATGTCGTCGATATCCTGTGGGGTTAAGACTTTTGAAAAGCCCACCATGCCATAGTTTTCAAGTGCGCCACGGCCCACAACGGCATAAAAACCCTCTTTGCTGTCCAGCGTGCCTGATGAGCGCAGGTCAGGCAGTACGCCGCCGGCAACAGCATTGTCGCCGTGACAGGCCATGCAGAAATGCTGGTAAAGGTCATACCCTCTGGTTGCATGTGCAGGGTCAAATGTTGCCGTTGTGCGAATGGGTATCTGGCCGGTATGTGTCTCCTGGGGCAGAATTTCTTTTCCGTCCAGAGCAAACACCAGCAGGCGGGAGTGGTTAACGCTTTTATTGGCATAGCGCGCCATGGCACCACCCATCAGGGGGAATACACCACCCCAGCCCACTTCAACGGCAATATACTGACGGCCATTCACAGCGTAAGAGACCGGTGGCGCTACAATGCCGCTATGAGCATCAAAGTGGTAGAGAGGTTTACCGGTGCGGGCGTCATATGCCTCAAACCCGCCCGTAGCCAGCCCCTGAAACACCAGGTTACCTGCTGTTGCCAGTACACCACCGTTCCATGGTGTTGCATGTGGCACAGTAAAGGCAACTTTGCGGGCAACGGGGTCCCATGCCTCAAGCCAGCCTTTCAGGCCACTGTCAACGGCATCGATAATCTTCTGGTCATCTGGCAGGCCAGCCATATCAATGCCGAGATTAACGCCCATTTTATGGAGCTTAAAGTTCTTCTCGGTGTGGAATGGTTCTGGCAGCTGCTGTGCTGGTATATAAACATAGCCGGTGTCAGGGCTATAAGCCATAGGAGCCCAGTTATGTCCTCCCAGCGAGCCGGGAATACCCATCCATGTTTTGCCTGTGAGTGACCATAAAGCATCAGGCACAAAGTTAGGCCGGCCTGTTTTCGGGTCTACACCCTTCGCCCAGTTGAGGAATGTATAAGGTGTAGCAGAAATAAATTCACCTGTGGCGGCGTCAAGCAGATAAAAAAAGCCGTTTTTAGGCGCCTGTGCCAGCACGTGGCGTTTCTGTCCGTTAATGGTCAGGTCAAGAATCATCATGGGCTGTGAGGCTGTAAAGTCCCACTGGTCCATTGGTGTTTCCTGAAAATGCCATACATACTCACCAGTTTCTGGCCGAACGGCAACAATGCTTCCAAGGAAGAGGTTATCGCCTGTGCCGTTTGAACGTATGCTGTAGTTCCAGGGTGAGCCATTGCCAACGCCCAGATAAACGAGGTCGGTCTCAGGGTCATAGACGATAGAATCCCATACGGTGCCACCACCGCCAGATTGCGTCCAGGCCCCGGTCGGGCTCCATGTTTTGTAAACTTTGTTGTGCAGCACGCTGTCTGATGCTGCACCATCTGGTTTGTTGCCAGGGGCCGGAACAGTGTAAAAACGCCATTTCAGCGCACCGGTTTTCGCATCAAAGCCAGAGACAAAGCCTCGCGCACCAAATTCTGAGCCGCCGTTGCCGATAATCACAACGCCTTTGGCTACGCGGGGTGCACCATCAATGGTGTAGGAGCGAATGCCACCCAGCGTGGCTTCTTCAGGTATGGTGTTGACGCTCCACAGCAGGGTGCCGGTTTTTGCATCCAGTGCCTGAAGGCGGCCGTCGTAAGTGCCAACAAAAACACGACCGTCAGAGTAAGCTGCTCCGCGGTTGACCGTATCACAGCACCCGCGCACGGCAATATTGCCAGGTACACGCGGGTCATAGCGCCATAAAACTTCACCGGTATCAGCTTTAACAGCCTCTACCTTGCTCCAGTTAGTGGTGACATACATCACCCCGTCAATAACCAGGGGGGTGCCTTCCTGGCCCCGCAGGGTGTCAAAGTCCTGATACCAGGCCAGGCCAAGGCGGGAAATTGTTTCGGTATTAATCTGCTTCAGCGGGCTGAAACGTTGCTCAGTCGTTGTGCGGCCATGCATAGGCCAGTTTGCAGCAGCAGGCTCCGGAGTTTGTGCAGCCGCGGGGGCAGCTGCACTCAGAGCGATGGCGGCACCAAGCCCTGAAAGGCGGCGCCGGGCAGAAAAGGAGAGGGGGCGACGCATAGCGGAATAAACCTTTTCTGTTAGTGGCGGATGCAGATCGCCTTTGTTTCTGTAAAAGCATCGAGCCAGCCGGTGCCAAAATCTTTGCCAAGGCCAGAGTTTTTAACGCCGCCAAAAGGCATGTTGGGGTCGATCATAACGTGGCTGTTAACCCATACGGTGCCGGCCTGCATGCGAGGCGGCAGCTCCATTGCCTGTGCCAGGCTGCGGGTCCAGACACTGGCTGCAAGCCCAAACTCGCAGTCATTGGCTAAAGCCAGGCCTTCTTCAGCGCTTTCTACGCGTGTAAGGGTCATGACAGGTCCGAACACTTCTTCTCGTGCAAGTCTGAGTGATGGGTCCGGATTGAGGATCAGGGCCGGGCGTACATAAAAACCGCCATTTTGTGGTGGCTCCTGTCCCCATGCAATGTCAGCGCCTGCATTAACGGCATCCTGAATATAGCTGAGAACTTTTTGCTGGTGAGCCAGAGAAGCAACCGGATTAATCTGTGTTGTTTCATCCATGCCGGGGCCGGGTTTCATGCTGGCTAAAGCATTTTTCAGGCCTTCGGCAATGGTATCAAACAAAGGGCCTTCAATATATACGCGTGAGCAGGCGGCACAGACCTGCCCCTGGTTTATATAGCCTGCCATAGCAAGGCCTGAAATGACCTGCTCAGGGTCGGCATCAGCCAGCACCAGAGCCGGGTTTTTCCCTCCCAGTTCGAGAGAGAGGCGGGTCAGGCGATCCGCGCTGACAGCAGCAATATGTTTGCCGACAGGAGTTGAGCCGGTAAAGCTGATTTTTGCAATTTGCGGATGACGGATAAGCGCATCACCGGTTGTTGTGCCTGCACCGGTGACAACATTAAAAACTCCGTCTGGCACGCCGGCTTCAGTTGCCAGATGCGCCAGATAAAGGAGCGTCAGCGGAGTAGTGTCAGCAGGTTTGGCGACAACGCAGCAGCCGGCAGCCAGTGCCGGCAGGACTTTCCACACAGCGATTAACAGAGGGAAGTTCCATGGCACAATACCCGCGACAACGCCCACGGGCTCCTTACGGGTCATGGCTGTATAACGTGCCCCGGGTGGGAGAGGTATGGAAACATCCAGTGTCTGACCGGTGATTTTAGTAGAAAGTCCGGCAACATAACGTATCCAGTTACACGCACCACCGGCTTCGAGAATGCGTGACAGAACGACAGACTGCCCTTGCTCAAGAGTTTCCAGCTGCGCCAGAATTTCTGCGTCGCGTTCGACCAGAGTTGCGAGTTTAAGGAGGGTGGCTTCACGTGCGCAGGGGGGCAGGTTGCGCCACACACCTGATGTGAATGCCTTGTGCGCTGAAGTAACAGCACGATTAACATCTTCTGCTGAAGCATTGGGAACGGAGCTGATTTGCTGGCCTGTAGCCGGGTTGAATACAGCAAGCGTGTCAGTGCTTTGCGCCGGTGTATAGCGGCCATCAATATAGAGCTGGTGTGTCTGCTCTATAAAAGTCTGGACGGCAGGCAAAATAGAAATTTCAGGCATGGCACGACCTTTATGATGATGGGGGTGGTCCGGTCGGGGGATGTATTATATCGAAACAGCAATGACATTAAGGGTGATAATTTTCATTTTCAAGAGAATGTTCATGTATAAAATTTTGTTTTTTACAGAAGGTGCAGGAAACTGCGCCGCAGAGTTTATTTTAATGTGGCCGAAAGAACTTAAACTATTTTTTACAATTAAAAATAAAGGGTTTTTCTGAGTTTGATTCGTAAAAATGGTGATTAATCCGGCACTTTAAACGAAAAGATGTTCGCTAAAATCGATTCGATATCGATAGAAAAATTACTTGAAATGGATAGCAATATAACGTAGACAAAAATCAGAGGACACGGAGCAGTCTGTTCCGCAAGTCCATGGTGAACTGAGGGGCAGAACACCTGTTCCCGTGACTGATCGAGAATATACAGATGCTTAATAATTCTCCCCGGGCGGCAGAGGTATTTCTGGAAGGCGGTGTCCTTGAAGAGACGCTGGCGATCATCCGGAAAAATGCCCTCGATTATCGCGCCATGCGCCGTATTCCTCAGGATATTGTAAACAGATTTCGCACTATTGGTGTGTATCGTGCTCTGGTTTTAAAACAGTTTGGTGGCCTCGAGCTTGGTCCGGCTGATTTTCTTGGCCTCGTAGAGACAATAGCTGAAGCCGATGCCTCATGCGGCTGGGTGGCAAGCTTTGGTGTGTCAGCAACGTATCTTGCAGCTTTACCGCTTGAAACCCTGCATAAATTTTATGCCGACGGGCCGGATGTCGTGTTTGCCGGCGCTATCTTCCCGCCGCAAAAAGTGCAGGCTGGTGACGGTGGTTTTGTGGTGAGTGGTCGCTGGCCTTATGCCAGCGGGTGCACCGGAGCATCGATGATTGGTGTCGGTATCGCCGTAGAAGGTGAAAGCAGCGGGTTGCCCCGCACGGCTGTTATGCCAGCTTCTGCAGTAACGATTGATGAAACCTGGAACACAATTGGTCTGAGCGCAACAGGCAGCCATGATGTGGTCGTGGATAAAGTCTTTGTATCAGAAGAATGGACATTTACCCGCGGTGGTAAGCCCACTCTTGAAAGCCCGCTTTATGCTTACCCCTCTCTTGCTCTTGCAGCTCAGGTGCTGAGTGTGGTCGGGCTGGGTTGTGCCCGGCGTGCTCTTAACGAAGTTCTTATTATGGGAGAGCGTCGCTCTATCACCGGTGCGCCGGCTCTGGGTGACCGCCCTTATGTGCAGTTGCTGGTGGGTGAGGCTGAGGCAGAGCTGTCTGCCGCCCGTGCGCTTTTTTATGAGACAACCCATAACGTCTGGGCGCGCCTGAGTGCAGGAGAGAGTGCCACCGAAGCAGATGCAAATGCTGTGCGTCTGGCTGCAACTCATGCTGCTCAGGCTTCTTTCAGCGTGGCCCGTAAATGTTTCACAATCGGTGGGATTGCCGCTGTTCAGGCTGACCATATTCTGGGTCGCTGCCTGCAGGACTGCGCAGTCGTTGCACAGCATGCCTTTATGGCTTCCGGCAATTATGAAGCAGCCGGAAAAGTAGAACTTGGACGCGGGGGACGGCCCGGTTACCCCTGAGGCTTCCAGGGCCAGACACGTCGCAATATGCCTGACTATACAGAGTAAGGATGAAAAATATGACCATTCTTCCAGATCCCGCATCCCTGGTAAATGAAGACCGTGCGGATGGTTCAATTTATAATAATGCCGCTCTCTATGATATGGAGATGGACAGTATTTTTAAGCGTAACTGGATATGGGTTGCGCATCGCAGTGACCTGCCTGAACCAGGAAGCTTTATAACCACCTTCATCGGTCAGCATCCTGTTATTGTCTCACGCGACCGTAAGGGTGAGCTGCATGTGCTGCTGAACCGCTGCCGCCATCGCGGAGCAACGGTGTGTGAGCATAAAAGTGGCAAAACAGCCAGCTTTGTCTGCCCTTATCATGGCTGGGCTTATGGGCAGGATGGTGCTTTGCGTGCTGTGCCCCAGCCCAAAGGCTATGGTGAGAGCCTGGATAAGAGCAAACTGCCGCTCGTGTCTTTAAAGGTTGCAGAATATAACGGTATGATTTTTGCGACGTTTAACCAGGATATTATGCCGCTTGACGAATGGCTTGGCCCGGCAAAAATCTGGATCGACCTGTTTATGAAGCAGGGTGCAGGCTGGCCGGTTAAAACCATGGGTGAGCATAAATTTACTTTCCCTGGCAACTGGAAAATTCAGCTCGAAAACACGACCGATGCTTATCATTTCCCGATTGTTCATAAATCATTCCTTGATTCCGTTGATAACGAAACACAGAATATCTTCGACTTTGTTGAAGGCGATGGTTTTGTTGAAGATCTGGGTAATGGTCACTCTGTGATGGTCATGATCCCTGAGCTGATTGACCTTGAAGAAAATCTTGATGCGCCTGTTCCGGAGCGTTTTCAGGAGCTGGCAGATGCTCTTTCTAAAGACTATCCGCCTGAGAAAGTAAGGCAGATCGTAAGAGCCGTTGGTGGTTCAGGCTTTAACCTTAACCTCTATCCTAATGTCGCCTGCTCAATGGCTTTCTTCCGTGTGCTGCGTCCGCTTGCTGTTGATCAGACAGAAATACGTCATATCGCGATTGGTATGGATGGCGGGCCTGATATTGCTAACGAAGTGCGTCTGCGCCTGCATGAGCATTTCCAGGGGCCGATGGGTTTTGGTACGCCTGATGATTCTGAAGCCTGGGACCGTGTGCAGCGTGGTGCTCTGGCCGGTTATAACATCGACATTCTGCTTAACCGTGGTCTTGACCATGAAGCAAAGCGTGAAAGCGGTAACCTGTTCAGTGATGTCACTGCTGAAACCGGCATGCGCGCTGCCTACAAGCAGTGGCTGGTTGACCTGACCTGTGAAACTGCTGCTGAGGAGGCTGCACAATGAGCATTACTCTCAACGATGCAATTGAGTTCATTACTCTTGAGGCCGACCTGCTTGACTATGGTCAGTTTAAAGAGTGGCTGTCTCTCTACACGCCTGAAGGTCTCTATATTGTTCCGATTGATCCGGATGCAACGGATTATGAAAAAACACTGAATTATGCATATGATAATGCAGAAATGCGTCAGAACCGTGTGACGCGTCTGCTGGGTGGCCGTGCTATTTCAGCCATGCCACCGGCACGCACGGTGCGCATGCACGGGCGTTATCGCATGCTTGAGGCTGATGAGACAAAATGTGTTGTGCGCTGCGCACAGATGCTCACAGAGCTGCGTCAGGGGCGTGAGCGCTATTACTCAGCTAATGTGACCTTCCATCTGGTAAAAACTGATGCTGGTCTCAAAATTGATCGTAAAATCGTCAGCCTCCTGACATCGACTGAAGCTCTGACCGCTGTGAGCTACATCCTTTGATGCCCGTCGCTCTTATCACCGGTGGTGGTAAGGGGCTGGGTGCCTGCATTGCGCGGCACCTGGTCTCTGAAGGGTATAAGGTTGTTATTGCTGATATTGATGGAGCTCAGGCCCAGGAAACAGCTGGTGAGATTGGCGATCAGGCGATAGCCATTACGCTTGATGTCTCATCTGAATCTGCGGTTGAAGAAGCTCTCGATGTCGTTGAGCAGCGTTGTGGCCTGCCCTGGCTGCTGGTCAATAA
Organism: Acetobacter sp. DmW_043; assembly: GCF_002153485.1. Taxonomy (NCBI): domain Bacteria; kingdom Pseudomonadati; phylum Pseudomonadota; class Alphaproteobacteria; order Acetobacterales; family Acetobacteraceae; genus Acetobacter; species Acetobacter sp. DmW_043. The sequence goes on from NZ_JOMN01000016.1 coordinate 83,428, forward strand.
TGCAGCCATTATGAAAGCAGAAAAACTGCTCGAAATTAGCATGGGCAGCTTTGACAGCATTGTTTCGGTTAATCTTCGCGGCACATTTCTGGTCAGTCAGCGTTTTGCACGACGTCTGCGTGCTGCTGATAAAAGCGGCCGCATTGTCAATATCGGCTCTCTTGCCGGGCAGAACGGTGGCACAGCAACAGGGGCACATTATGCCGCATCAAAGGGAGCGGTGCATACACTGACAAAAGTGTTTGCCCGTGACCTGGCACCACACGGTATTACCGTTAATGCTATAGCCCCTGGCCCGCTTGACCTGCCGTCAGTTGCTGAAACAATCGGGGCAGAAAACGCAAAGCGAGCCTTTGCCAGCCTGCCCACAGGTGAACCCGGACGGCCGGAAACCGTGGCGCGAATGGTGGCTGAAATGGCCCGTCCTGATGCCGGGGCAATGACCGGCTCTATTATCGACATTAACAGCGGACTTTATATGCGATGACAGACAGACAGGTTCCGCAGTCTTTTGCGGTTAAAGTGAACAGTGTTGAACAGCTTGGTGACGTACTGTCGTTTTCCGTAAGTATGCCCGATGCTTCGCCCATGCCGGAGTGGGAGGCAGGAGCACATGTGGACCTGTTTCTCGGCGATGATATTGTGCGTCAGTACTCTCTGTGCGGTAATCCGGCAGACCGTTCGTGTTATCGTCTGGCAGTTTTGCTCGAACCTGCCTCACGGGGCGGGTCACGTGCGGTGCACGCTACTGTAAAGCCTGGTGCGACGCTGACGATTGGTGCACCACGTAATCTTTTCCCGCTGGCAAAAGATGGCACACATGCTGTGCTGGTGGGTGGCGGTATTGGTATTACGCCTCTCATTGCGATGGCTTACGAGCTTTATGACCGAGGCACATCATTTGCACTGCATTATGCAGCACGCAGCCCGGTTTTTGCACCTTTTCTGGCTTCGTTACCGTTTGCTGATTCAGTTGTTGTTCATGACTGCAGCCAGCCTGAGAATGCGTTATTCTCTCCGGGTGAGGCACTCGGTGGTGTCGCTGATAAAACCCGGACGCATGTTTACACCTGTGGTCCGGCTGGTCTGATGGATGCCGTTTTTACAGCAGGCGAAACACTGGGTTATGCCGGATCGAACCTGCACCGTGAGGCCTTTTCTGCTGAGCCTGTTACGGGTGGTGAAAGCTTTGAGGTTCTTGCCGCTAAGTCAGGCGTGAGGGTTGAGGTTAAACCTGATGAAACCATCATTAACGCTCTGAAAAGAGTGGGCGTTAAAGTTAACGTCAGCTGTGAGCAGGGTATCTGTGGCAGTTGCGTCGTCAGCGTGCTGGAAGGTGAGCCTGAGCACCGTGACGAATATCTGACAGATGATGAACGCAGTGATCAGATTGCGTTGTGCTGCTCACGTTCGCGCTCACCCCTTCTTGTGGTTGATGCCTGAAATATAAAATGCACATCTGTAGTTGTATCTTTGGGAAAGGAATACACTATCATGACTTCGGTTACATCTGACGCATTTCGTAGTGCTATGTCTCATTTTGCAACCGGTGTTGCCGTGATTACCGCGCGTGGCACTGAGGGCGAGTGTGGTGCCACTATCAGCGCGTTTAGTTCAGTTTCACTCGATCCGCTGACTTTGCTGATCTGCCTGCATCATAAAAGTGCGACCTGTCGTGCGATTGAAGAAACCGGGAAATTCGGCATCAGTATTCTGAGAAGCGATCAGAAAGACATGGCCATGCATTTTGCCGGCCGGTCAGAGGGTAAGTCCTTCGATCAGTATTGTGTCAGAGATGAGAACGGGCATTTCTTTGTCAAAGACGCTCTGGTGCAGATAAGCGTAAGTGTCGTTGAAACCCTGCGTGGTGGCACGCATGAAATCTTTCTGGCGCGGCCTGAAAGCATAGAATTTCATCAGGATCAGAGCAGCCAGCCTCTCGTTTACTTCCGGGGTGCTTTCGACCTCGCTGCATAAGCCTTCACTCCTTTATTACCCATCAGGAAGACACAGATTATGACACAGCCACAGGTGACATCGCAGGATCATGCTGCGGCTCTTATCAGGCGTCTTGAAGCATGCGAGCCTGATGTGAAAGCTTTTACGACTTATGATCCGGTGCGTATTCGCTCTGATGCAGCAACAGCAAAAACCGGTCCGCTGACAGGGGTCAGCGTCGGAGTAAAAGATATCATTGATATGGCTGGTTATGTGACTGGTCATGGCTCTGCTATTTATGAAGGGAATTATGCGCGGGCAGATGCAGCCTGTGTCACACAGCTGCGTAATGCCGGGGCACTTTGTGCCGGTAAAACAGTAACAACAGAGTTCGCGTTTTTCCGCCCTGGTGCCACAGTTAATCCTTATGGTCCGGCACATACGCCTGGCGGCTCTTCAACAGGTTCAGCCGCTGCGGTCGCTGCTGGTATTGTTGACATTGGTCTGGCCTCGCAGACAGCGGCTTCCCTGACACGTCCCGCCTCATATTGTGGTATTGTCGGCTTTAAACCAAGCTATGGTCGTTATGCCGCTGCAGGTGTCAAAAGTCTGGCACCATCATTTGACACGCTAGGCACTGTGACGCGGGATGTTGCAACGGCTGCTCTTGCAGATGCGGTGTTAAAAGGGCCGGTTGCTGCACCTGTTACACTTGCTGCGACGAAGCCTGAGCGTGTGCTGCTGTGCCGCACACCGCACTGGGATGAAGCTGATGAGAGTACGCATAATGCGGTAGAAAAAGCAGCCGCTCTTATGGGGGCTCATGTCCCTGTGACTGAGCTGGATATGCGAGTATTTTCTGATGCTGCGGCTTTGCACATTACGATTATGAGTTATGAGGCCTCACAGGCTCTTGCCTGGGAATATACACATAAGCGCGACATGCTCAGCCAGCAGATTACAGGCCTGCTCGAAGCCGGACAAAAGATTTCCTACGCAACATACCGTGCCGCACTGGAGAAAGCGCAGGCTCTTCGCGAGGCTATAGCAGCTTTTGCAACACCCGGCACTGTCATGCTGGCTCCCGCTGCACCGGGGGAGGCACCTTTGCTGACTGAAGGCACAGGCAGCCCGATTTTCAGCAGGTTATGGACATTGCTGCGCCTGCCAACACTCACACTGCCTGGTCTGACGGGTAAAAATGGCCTGCCGGTGGGTGTACAGCTGCTCGCAGGCTTTGGTGCGGATGAAGAGCTGCTGAACTACTCCGCCTGGGCGGAAACAGTTCTGCCTTCGCTGCCTGCGCCTGTCCTTTGCTTCAATAAAGGGAATGTATAACGATGACGGTTAATGAGGCAGATTTTACAACACGTCTCAGCGCGCTTGAGCGACGTATTGAGGTGCTTGAAGCTGAAGCTGACATTCGTCGTATTCAGGCGCGCTATATGTTCCTGTGTGACACGCCATGCCCTGAATATGGGGTTACAGATGATGCCATGCGTATTGACCTGATTATGGATCTCTACACAGAGGATGCAATCTGGGAAGGTGTTGGTGAGTATTACGATAACCAGTTTGGCCGCGCTGTTGGTAAGGAAGCAATTCGTAACCACTTCAACGGGTTCTGGGGGCAGAAGCGCGATCCGGCTCTGTTGCTGAACGCGCATTATCTGACGTCTGAGCAGATTCATGTAAAGGGTGATGAAGCCGATGGGCAGTGGATTCATTGCCAGCCCTGGGTTTTTTCTGACGGGTCGTCACTGCTGCGCTCAAGCCGGCTGAACAACCTGTTTCGTAAAGTTGATGGTGTATGGAAAATTGCCCGTACCCGTACAGAAAACGTCTTTGTTGCCCCGCTTCAAAATGGCTGGGTTGAAAGTATGCCGACTTACTCTGTGCTGATGAAAGAGTAAGTCATTTTAAGATTACAAAGAAGAAGAGAGACCTATGGATCTGAAAGTTGCGGCACATAAAGAAATCGTTGATCTGCATGTTTTATTGCAGAGCTGGTTTCGCGGGGAGGGTGAGGCCAGCCCTCAGCTTATTCTGAACCACTTTACACCAGATTATGCTATGCTTGGAGCTGCAGGCCGGCCGGTTGCGCGCGAGACTTTCGCTGAAGTTTTGCCGAAGCTTTTTGGTTCACGCCCTGGTCTGGTAATGGAAATTGAGGATGTTGTTGTCAGAGCTTCATTTTCTGACGGGTATTTTGTAACCTATAAAGAAATTCAGACACAGAATGGTAAGCGCGATGAGCGTGGATCAGCTGTTATGTTCCGTAAAGGTACAGCAGAGCAGCCCTTGCTATGGCAGTATCTGCAGGAAACATTCTTCGCGATTTGAAGTTTTCTGTCATATGTAGTGTGTTACAAAAAGCGGGGCCTTCAGGTTCCGCTTTTTTTTATGTGTGCCCTGATTTACCTTGTTGATCACAACATATTACAATTATGAAAAATATTGTGATCGGCTTTGAATTTTTGGCTTATAGAGTTAATTATTTACAATCATTAATGCGTGGTAGCCATAAATATCGCACTCACACCCAGATAAATAAAAGATGAAAAGCATTATTTTATAAAACTATGAATTATTTTTTTTTGTTAATATAAACTATAATCTTACTTTCTATATAACAAGGCAGATTATTTATCTTATTTTAAACAGGTCGAAATAACATATTATATTTTTTATTGTGGTGCGCACTTTGTCGCAGTGAAGATGTAGATCAGGTGCATCATGATAAAATACTGGCCGGGGGTTGACCTGGTTTTTCTGCGCTTTAAAAGGCAGCACGGTTTTCTGGTTTTAAGAAGATATGTATATTCAAATTCCCAAAATAGTTAATGAGTGGCTGGTAGAGTTTTTTTCTATTACTCTCCTGATACTCGGAGTTCCCCTTGCCTGTGCCGGGGTATATTTTATCGTTTGTGGTGAATCATTTTACTGTTTTTTTATGGGCGTAGGTTTTACAGCGTCGGGTTATCTGGTTACCCGCCGTTTGCCTGAAGGTGTGTGGGTTTATCTGTTTACATGGGCTGCAGCCTGCTGCTGGGCCCTGTGGGGTGCCAGAGCTGATATATCTGAAGCGCTGCCCTGGCTTGTTGTGCCTGGTATATTTGTTGTTCCGGCTGTTATGCTCCTGCCGACTCTTTACCGCATCAGAAGAGAGAAAAACTTACGTAAATAGCATTTTTTAGATTTAAACTGCTCTTTTCGTGCTATTGAGGAATTACAATAGTATTTTCTGTGAGTGTATATGCGCGGGACAGTTCTTACATATGATTCTGTGAGTGGAGACGGCCTCATTAGTGGTAATAATGAGCAGCGTTACCATTTTGGGTCTGCTGACGTGCATTCTGATACCTCACTTCTCATTCCTGGCGCCGGGGTTGATTTTGAAGTGAAGGGAGAGGCCGCTACGTCTGTATTTGTCCTGCCCGTTCTTGTTAATTTTCCACAGAGAGAACCCTCATCTCAGGGGATGACCATTACTCAGGGCCGAAACCGTGTCGTAGCCAGTGCTCTTGCACTGCTGTTTGGTGTGCTGGGTATTCATAAATTTTATCTGGGCTACAAAAAAGCAGGCTTCATTATGCTGCTGGTCAGCATTGTAGGCGTTATTTTTCTCGGTCTTCCGGGCGTTGTGATCTACGCGGTCGCTTTTTTTGAAGCTATTATTTATATCTGTAAAACAGATGAGGAGTTTTACGACACCTATGTCGCGCAGGAGCGTGACTGGTTTTAACTCCCTGTCGTTCAGATCTGAACAATCGTAGAAAAACTGAAAGTCTCGCCCTCGGGGTTGGCACCAAGCCTTAAGTGGGTGGGGGATATCATGCTGTAAGGTGGCACGGGCAGATTGTATGGAGCCGGCGCATTTTTAAAAGCTCTGCCGGCGAGGTCGAAATGTGAGCCATGGCAGGGGCATACATAATGCCCCTTATTTTGCTCCGGGTTGTCACCGACAGATGGACTATACGAAGGCACACACCCCAGATGCGTGCATATGCCAACGTAAACACCATATTCAGGGCTGAGTGACCGGTGCCAGTTGCGGGCATAGGCTGGTTGCTGCTGAACCTGAGAGTCAGGGTCGCGCAGCTGTTCTCTGAGACTTTTCTCCTGCAGGGTGATGAGGTCGTCGCGGGTGCGGTGTATAATAAACACCGGCTTATTCTCCCATGTCGTGACGAGCTGCTCTCCTGGTGTCAGGTGCGACAGGTCAATGTCCACAGGCATATGCTCTGAAAAGCTCTCCGGAGGGAGAAGCCCCTGGAGAAAGGGGATAGCACAGGCTGCGGCACCTGTTACGGCACCTGCTATTGCGGTCATTTCAAGAAAATCACGCCGGCAGGGGTTTTGTGTGTCGTCCTGCTTATCCTGAGCGTCAGGAGATGAGGGGGGATGTGTCGGCATGGTGTTTCAGTTTCTGTGCATAGAAGGTCATTATAGTTTTCATGCAATGTTATCTGATGCAAGGGGAGACGATATGAATTATCGGGATTTTCTTATTCCGGTTTGGGAATGACAGCCATAAGAATATCTTATTTTATCCGCTTTTACCGTGTCATGCTCTTGCAACCTGCGAAAAATATACCCATTGTAAAAATACATTCGCTGGAACATTCAGTGAGTGTGACGTTCTCGGGGTGAGGTGAAAATCCCAACCGGCGGTAAGTGGTTCGTCCACAAGCCCGCGAGCGCCTGCCTCTGGCAGGGTCAGCAGATACCGGTGCAATTCCGGAGCCGACGGTTAAAGTCCGGATGAGAGAGAACGAGGAAACTGGTGTCCTTTCTGCTGTTGTGGCGGAGAGGCGCGGTGTCTCTTGTTGTGCCCCATAGTGATGTCTTGTCGTAAGGCGAGTAATGGAGGTGTCGGGGTGCCGGAGAGGGTTTCTTCTCAGAATAATTCCGCCATAATGTCGACCAGAGTGTTGCATGCTTTTCGTGCAGCTCTTGCTGAGGCCGCTCGTTTTGTCGGGCAGACGGCACCTAACCCTGCTGTCGGATGTGCCTTGCTTGATGAGAATGACGAGATCGTCCTGGTTGCTGCGCATCACAGGGCGGGTGAGCTGCATGCCGAACGCCTTGCTCTGCAGCAGGCGCGTGAGGCAGGTGTTATAGAACGGGTGCGTACTGCTGTTGTTACGTTAGAGCCGTGTAATCACACCGGGCGCACGCCACCCTGCACTGAGGCTTTGCTGGATTCTCCTGTTGAAACAGTCTGGATCGGGTGTCGGGACCCAAACCCGCGTGTTGATGGCAGCGGCGCAGCCCGTCTTGCACAGGCGGGTCTTACTGTGCGCTGGCTTGCTGAGGCTGGTGGAGCAACTGAGGTTTTTGCACGTTGTCAGGCGCTTCTGGCTCCTTTCGCCTGTAAGCAGATACACAGGCGCCCGTGGATCACAGTAAAGCAGGCACTTAACGCGCAGGGGAGTATGGTGCCTCCTGCCGGTCAGACAACATTTACGTCCTCTGCTTCTTTAACATTCGCTCACAGGATACGCCGTATGACGGATGGTATTCTGACTGGTACAGGCACTATTCTGGCCGATTTGCCGTCATTCACGGTGCGCCATGTTCCTGACCATGAGCATGTTCGTCGCCTGCTGGTTATCTGTGGTCAGCAGGATGCTTTGCCTCAAAGCTGGCTCGATCAGCGTCGTGCCTGTTTTGATATTCGTTTTTGTTCTGATCTGACTCATTTGCCGGCGCTGCTCGCGCAAACCAGTGCCATGTGGCTTATGGCTGAGGCTGGCCCACGTCTTCTGGCAGCGCTCAGGCAGCATAATCTGTGGGATGACTGGCTGACTATTCGTCAGGGTGCAGAGGGGCAGGATCAGTATTTTATCTCTCAACGTCAAAATGTGACCCCGCTGGCACTGCTTCCGGAGTGGGTACACTGTCAACAGGAGCAGGTATGTTTTCCGGAATCATAGAATCACTGGGGCATGTTCTTCTGGCTGAAGCCAGAGAAGAAGCACTGATCGCAGAAGTGGATACAGGCTTTAAGGATATCGCCGAGGGCGAAAGCATAGCTGTGAATGGTGTATGCCTTACCGCAGTTGAGCCGGCACCAACCGGTGTCGCCCGTTTTTTTATCAGTAGTGAAACACTGAACTGCACAGCACTCGGGCAACTGAAAACAGGCGGGCGGGTTAATCTCGAACGTGCCGTAACCCCTGCCACACGCCTGTCAGGGCATATTGTACAGGGCCATGTCGATGGCACAGCCCGTTTTGTCAGCAGCACTCCGTCGGGAGATGCCCATCAGGTTATCTTTGAAGTCCCTTCATCTCTGCGTCGTTATATGGTGGCAAAGGGGTCAGTCACACTCGATGGTATAAGCCTCACCCTTAATGAGATTGGCGCGGCAGATCATGATGTCTTTACGATTTCTCTTATGATCATTCCACATACATGGACGCACACCACACTTGGTACGCTCTCACCGGGCGATACGGTGAATGTTGAGGTTGATGTCATTGCGAAATACGTGGAGGTTTTATGTCAGAACAAATGAAAAAACCTGATGTTTCGGGTGCGGCCCCATCTGAAGCCCTGCTCAGGGCAGTCGCAGCACTTCGTGCCGGACGTATGGTCATTATGGTTGATAATGAAGATCGTGAAAACGAAGGTGATCTTGTTATGGCCGCAGAGTTTATGACCCCGGCTGCAATGAATTTTATGATCACTCATGCACGTGGCCTGGTATGCCTGCCGCTTGAAGGGGCGCATATTGACCGTCTTGGCCTGCCTATGATGGTGAGCAAAAATACGTCACGTCATGAAACGGGCTTTACTGTTTCAATCGAAGCTAAAGAAGGGGTGAGCACCGGCATTTCAGCGGCCGACCGTGCCCTGACAGTGCAGGTTGCCGCGGCCGAAACGACCTCAGCAGCTGACCTGGCAACACCAGGGCATATCTTCCCGCTGCGGGCGGCAGATGGTGGCGTTCTGCAACGTATCGGTCATACTGAAGGGTCTGTTGATATCATGAAGCTGGCGGGTTTACGTCCTGCCGCAGTTATTTGTGAAATCCTTAATGAAGATGGCACGATGGCCCGGCGCCCTGAGCTGGAGGTTTATGGTCATAAGCATGATATGCCGATTATCTCGATTGCTGAACTGGTGGAGTGGATCAGTCAGCATGGTAACGGCGCTCTTGCACCCTATGAAGAAGAGCTGAAACCTTCGGGCATACAGTCTGAAGCACCACTGGAAAAAATAGCCGTTTCAGCGTTACCAAGTGAATATGGGGGTAATGCTCTGCGTATTCATGCCTTTCGTGATGGCTCCGGCGTTGAGCATGTCGCTCTTGTGAAGGGTGATCCTTCTGCACAGGGTGAAGTGCCGCTGGTACGCTTACACTCGGAGTGTGTCACGGGGGATGCTCTGGGCTCATTACGGTGCGACTGCGGGGCTCAGCTTCATGCTGCCCTGAACAGAATTGGACAGGCCTCTTCGGGCGTTCTGGTTTACGTACGTGACCATGAGGGGCGGGGGATTGGCCTTGCCAATAAAATTCGCGCCTATGAATTGCAGGATGCCGGATTTGATACGGTCGATGCGAATCATAAGCTGGGTTTCGAGGCTGATGCACGTGACTGGACGGCAGCGGCTGCTATTTTACGTGATCTTGGCATTACCCGTCTCGAACTGCTGACGAATAACCCGGATAAAGTTGAAGCCCTTGAGGGGCAGGGTTTTGAGGTGAGTAAGAGGGTGCCGATAGAAATCGCTCCCAACCGCTTTAACCGCGAATATCTGGAGACAAAACGGCAACGGATGGGGCATCGCTTTAGTCGTTTTTCTGCCGTGAGTGAACCATCAGACGCTGTGTAATAACACTGTGTTATTAAGAGGATAATGTTATGAGTACCTATGTAACCCCTTCTTTGCCTGAGCTGAAACTTGTTCCGTCACCGCGCCTTGCGGTGGTTGTCAGCCGTTTTAATACAACCATTACTGAAGGGCTGTGTAATGGTGCGCTTGAATGGCTGGGTGAGCACGGCATTACAGTAGCCGCACAGGATATTTTCTCTGCCCCTGGTGCTTTTGAAATGCCTTTGCTGGCGCAGACCCTGGCCCGCACCGGTAAGTACGAAGGTGTCATCTGCCTTGGGTGCGTCATTAAGGGAGATACAGCTCACTTTGAATTTATCAGCCTTGGCGCAACAATCGGGATGATGCAGGCTTCGCTCGAGACCGAAGTGCCTGTCGCGTTTGGTGTACTGACGACCTATACAGAAGACCAGGCAACACAGCGTGCCTTGCCTGACGTACATAATAAAGGGCGTGAAGCAGCCGCAGCCTGTGTTGAATCGCTTGCTTTGCTGCGCCGTATTAAAGAAGGCTGAAGCAGTATTTAAACATAACGTGGTTTCTCAGATGTGACGTTTTTGTTGCAATTTATGGGTGTGTCTGGTTGGGTTTCGTACGGTATCACTTGCGGCCGGAGCCATACCAGGCCAGATAGAGGCAGCAATAAACTGTCACTATAATAGCCCGAATTGTTCAGGAGCTGATCTTCAGCCATGCTCTCTACTTATATCAGCCGTTTAACAAGCTTTTGTGTGCGCCATGCTTTTGCGGTTATCGCTTTGTTCATGGTGCTTTCTGTTGCGGCTGGTTATGCCGGGGTCAATTTTCTGGGTGTTACGACTGACACCAGTAAAATGCTTTCTGACAGGCTGGCATGGAAACAGCGATCAGATGAAATGGGGCGCCTCTTTCCACAAAAAGAGGGGCTTCTGGTCGCGGTTATTGAGGCTGATATCCCTGAAAAAGGCCAGGCAGTTGCTCAAATTCTGGCCGGACGCCTCTCTGCCGATCATAAAAATTTTGAATTTGCGAACCGGCCTGATGCAGACCCCTACCTGATGCGTAATGGTTTGTTATTTCTTCAGGCTCCTGTGCTTGAGCAGGTGCTTGATCAGACTATTTCTGCACAGCCGTTTCTTGCCGCCCTGGCGCAGGACCCTTCAGCGCGCGGCCTTTTTAGTTCTCTGTCTCTTGTTGCGCAGGGTGTTAAACTGGGGCAGGCAGATCTTAAGGGGTTTCAGGCGCCTCTTGAAGGGTTTGCAAAAAATCTTGAAAGTGCAGCGGCCGGTAAGCCACAGGCATTGTCGTGGGAGAGGTTGCTGGGAGGGGAGCTGGCCGATATGGCTGGCCGTTACCAGTTTGTGGTAACAAAACCGAAGCTTGATTTTGGTTCGTTGCAGCCTGGTGGCAATGCAGCAAAAGCCATGCGTGATGCTGCAAATAGTATTGAGTTTGTTCAAAACGGACAGGTTAAAGTACACCTTACCGGGCAGGTTCAGCTTGATGATGAAGAGTTTGCTACTGTTGCTGAGGGGATGGTAGCAGGGCTGATCGGCTCTTTACTGCTGGTTACGCTCTGGCTGTTTGCTGCTGTGCATTCCTGGCGTGTTGTTGTGCCTATTGTGCTGACGCTGATTGTCGGGCTGCTGCTTACTACTGGCTTTGCGGCTGTTGCTGTAGGCACGCTCAATCTCATATCAGTTGCATTTGCTATATTGTTTGTAGGTATTGCGGTTGACTTTGCTATTCAGTTTTCAGTTCGTTTCCGTGCTCAGAGTGAAGATGAAAACGACCCTCAGGGAGGGATAAGAGCGCTTGCTGCAACGGCTAAAGAAACAGGACATCAGATTCTGGTGGCAGCTCTTGCCACATCAGCCGGCTTTCTGGCTTTTACACCTACAGCGTTTCTTGGCGTCGCACAGCTGGGGCTGATTGCCGGTGTTGGCATGCTTGTTGCTTTTGTCTGTACCACAACTTTTTTACCAGCCCTGCTCAGGGTTTTTCATCCTTCGCTTAACTGCCCCAGCATGGGTTATGCCTTTATGAAGCCAGTTGACATCTGGATACGCCAAAAGCGTAAAGGCTTCCTGTTTGTGTTTGGTCTGGTTGCTGTGTTTGGCCTTGTTCTGGTGCCTGGTCTTCAGTTTGACGGTGACCCGCTGCATACTAAAAATCCATATTCTGAGGGGATGAAGGCCCTTCAGATGCTGATGACAAATCCGACTTCTTCTCCCTACAGTGCTGACCTTCTGGTCGCTGATCTTGATCAGGCGCATAAGCAGGCTGAACGACTGGCGAAAGTGCCTGGTGTTCACGACGCTATGTGGCTTGGTTCTTTCGTGCCTGAAGATCAGAAAGAAAAACTGCCTCTGATTCAGGATGCTGCCGGTATCTTATTGCCTACTCTGATTGTTCCTGACCCTAAACCTGCTCCTGATGCTCAGGCATTGCGTGAGTCAGTCCGCACAACGGCTGCGGCTTTGGGTGAGGTTCTTGATAAGGTACCTTCTGACAGCCCTGTGCGGCGTATTCAGGCCGCTCTGAGTAAGCTGGCAAGCGCACCTGATGATATTCTGATGGCGGCGAATAAAGCTCTGGTCGAGTTTTTGCCTCCCGAACTTGATCAGCTTCGTGTCATGCTGCAGGCAAAACCTGTAGACCTGAAAGATGTGCCGAAAAGTCTGGCTTCTGGTTATATTCTGCCTGATGGTCGTGCTCTGGTTGAGGTGCATCCCAGTGGTGGCTTTGCGCAGAGTAAAGCATTGAGGAAATTTGTTACCGGCCTGCAAAAAGTGGACCCGGATATTGCAGGTTCTGCGGTTGATATTGTTGAAAGCGCGCGTGCGATTGTAAAAGCGTTTGAGCAGGCAGCGACCGCTGCGATTATTATGATCGCCGCTATTTTATGTGTATCGCTGCGACGCATCGTTGATATGCTGCTGGTTCTGGCTCCTTTGCTTTTGTCGGCTTTAATGACGGTTATTCTGGTTGTTCTGCTGCCGGAAACACTCAATTTTGCAAACGTTATCGCTTTGCCCTTGCTGCTTGGGGTTGGTGTATCTTTCAATATTTATTTTGTGATGAACTGGCGTGATAAGGTGAAATACCCGCTGGCGTCTCCAACAGCCCGTGCTGTGCTGTTTTCAGCATTAACTACTAGTACGGCTTTTGGTTCTCTGGCGTTGTCACATCATCCCGGTACGGCAAGTATGGGTCGTTTGCTGCTGTTGTCACTGGGGTGCACGCTGGTGGCAACGCTTATTTTCGTACCTGCGTTGCTGCCAAAGCGAGATATTGATGAAAGATAATATCGTCGCGCTCAGGGTTATATTGAGTAAGATATAAAAAAGGCGCCTGCGAGAAGCAGGCGCCTTTTTTAGTGTCAGGTCAGATTTTGACCCATTCAGGATGGTGTGGCACCGAAATGTCACGCCCCTTAAGCATCATATCCCAGTACACGTGAGGGAAGGCTTTTGTTTTAAGGAACCATGCAAAACGGCTGGCTTTGCGCTGGTCGTAAGGGAAGCTTGGGGCTGGCTTGCCACCATAAAGGAATTCAGCCAGCACCACTTTCCCGTAAGCCACTGTCAGTGGGCATGCGCCGTATCCGTCATAGATGGCTTTAGTCGGAGCGCCATCCAGTGATGAGAGAACATTAGCAACAACGACTGGTGTTTGCGCACGTGCCGCGGCCATTGTTTTGGCGTTAGATGTGCCAATGGCATCACCCAGGCCAAAAACCTGGTCATATTTATTGTGTACCAGTGTGCCGGGGTCAACATCAAGCCAGCCTGCATCGTTTGCCAGAGGGCTTGATTTGACAAAGTCAGGTGCGCTCTGCGGTGGAGTGACATGAAGCATGTCGAACTCTTTCACCACATGCTCTGTTTTGCCATTTGCTGCTGATACAGCAAAAGTAGCTTTGCGGCCCGGGCCGTCAACAGAGACAAGGTTGTGTTTGAAGTTCAGGTCAATGCCATAATAATCAACTGCATTTTGCAGTTCAGGCAAATAATAGCCCACACCGAACAGAGCTTCCCCTGCGAGAGAGAAGTCAACTTTGGTGCGGAAGAGGGTTCCCTGCTTGCGCCAGTAATCAGAGGCAAGATAGGCGATCTTCTGAGGTGCGCCTGCACATTTGATTGGCATAGGTGGCTGGGTAAAAATTGCCTGTCCGCCAGCAAGGGACTGAATGCAGGTCCATGTATACTCAACCGTTTCCCGGGAGTAGTTGCTGCATACGCCATTGCGGCCAAGTGTGTCACTCAGGCCATCTATTTTATTCCAGTCCAGCTGGATGCCGGGGCAGACAATAAGGCGACGGTAACCAATAACGCGTCCGCCGGTCAGTGTGACCTGATGGGCGTCAGGCTCGAAGCTTTTTACAGCTTCGCGGATCCATGTGGCCTGTGAGGGTATAAGGCTGCGTTCCTGCTTCAGGGTGCTTTTTAATGTCATTGCACCAGCACCAACCAGGGTCCAGCCGGGCTGATAGGCATGTGTTGTTGAGGGCTCGATGATGGCAATGTCAAGAGTTGGGCGTTCGCGTAATAACCGTGCTGCAACGGCTAGCCCGGCAGTGCCTCCACCTACAATCACAACAGTGTAAAGAAGGTCTGGCTTTTTACCTGTGTCTGACTTGGTCATATGAGCCCTTTCTTTTGCTATGTATACTCAGCTGAGTGTGTATAACATAATTAATTAAATAAATTAATAAGGTTTTTAATTAATGAAAACGATTAACTAAAAACCTTATTTTTTTCATATAGTTATTCTTTTACCCAAACCTCAACTGGTCCGCTAAGTTTCATCGTGAGAGGTCTGCCATGGCGATCAACTGTCTTGCCGATTGCAACACGGATCCACCCTTCGCTGATGCAGTATTCTTCAACATTGGTTTTTTCAACACCTTTGAAGCGTACACCAATGCCACGTTCAAGCAACTCACCGTTGAAAAAAGGGCTTGCCGGGTCGACTGACAGGTGATCTGGCAATGTAGTGTCTGACATGGATAAAAAAGCTCCTTGTTATAATCAGAAATAAAAGAAGAGTAGCGATACAGCATATCGCCAGGCTACAGGTGAGAAACCTAAGCCTGATATCTTTGTTTGTAAGGTTTTTATGGGGAAAAGATCAATGGATATTAAGATATCAGTGTCTTTCAGCGGCGGTGTTTTTTGCGTCGTGCAAGGCGTTTTCTGAGTTTTGGGCTGAGCAGGAGAGTTGTTGTTTTATGGAGCCAGCGGAAACGCCTTTTGCTCCATGCGCTCAGTCTGTGCATAAACAGATAAATAACGGGCGTTGAGTAAAGGGTCAGGAGCTGACTCATTGCCAGCCCGCCGATAATAGCCACACCCAGGGGGCGACGCAGTTCAGCACCGTAGCCATGTCCAAAAATCAAGGGAATGGCACCAAAAGCAGCGGCCATTGTTGTCATCAGAATAGGGCGGAAGCGCGTAATACAGGCACTGTAAATGGCCTGATAGGGTGTCAGATTTTCAGCCCTTTCTGCATTCAGGGCAAAGTCGATCATCAGAATGGCATTTTTCTTTACGATGCCAATCAGTAAGATAACACTCAGCATTGCAATGAGGGAGAAGGATTCACCGCACAGCCACAACCCCATAAGAGCACCGACAGCGGCTGAGGGCAGGGTTGAGAGAATAGTTAATGGCTGAATATAACTCTCATAGAGCACACCAAGAGTGACATACATGGTGATAATTGCAGCAATACATACCAGAAGCTCATTTCTCAGGTTTTTTTGCATATTGCCAGCCTGACCACTGTACTGGCCGTGCAGAGATTCAGGAACATGCAGGCGCTTCATGGTGCGAAGAATTTCAGCCGTTGCATCCTGAAGTGATTTGCCCGGTGCAAGGTCGAATGAAATAGCGCCTGATGTTGCCCCGTTTTCATGGCTGACCTGCAAGGGCGTTGGCTGAGATTCGAGGTCTGCCACCGAAAGCAGAGGGACCATCGTTTCCTGAGATGAGGAAACAGCCGAGCCGCTGGAGGCGCCTGCGCCGCCCGCCAGGCGGTTGGCTATTGAGTTTCTGAAAGAGAGTTCGTTCTGATTTGTTTTGCCGGTAGAAGATGCTGACGTATTTTTAACGCGCACCGTATTTGACGCAGTAGCACCCGAAGCTGTGCCACCTGCTGTTGAAACCCACAGAGATTTCAGCGTTTCAGGTGTCTGACGGA
The DNA here is from genome assembly GCF_002153485.1 of Acetobacter sp. DmW_043. Lineage (NCBI taxonomy): Bacteria > Pseudomonadati > Pseudomonadota > Alphaproteobacteria > Acetobacterales > Acetobacteraceae > Acetobacter > Acetobacter sp. DmW_043. Next base: position 99,394 of record NZ_JOMN01000016.1, read on the forward strand.
ACCTGTCTGCAACTTCCATTATAACATAATAGGTCGTCAGAGCGGTTGAAATGCTTGAGGCTGTTCTTTGTCCATAGGCGTCATAAAGGGCGTTTCCGATGAGCTGAGGCGTAATCTGATAGCGCGCAGCGGTATCGCGGTTAATAAGAACGTGCATGGCAGAGCCATTAGATGAAAGCTGGCTGCTTACACCGGTAAGAACATGGTTGCGTTGCAGGCTGGCTGTAATGCGGGGTATCCATGTATAAATATCTTTGTCGCTGGTGCTCTGAAACACGTAGCTGTAAGTGCCCTGGTGCTGGCGCTGCCCGCCGCCATTAATATCACCCGCATTTGAGACACTAATTGTCAGCCCAGGTACCTTTTTAATCCTCTGGCGAATGCGTGCGGCAATCTCCTCAGGGCCGGAACTGCGTTTTTCTTTACTGATAAGCTGTGCAAAAATCTGAGCTTCATTCGGGTTATCTTCGCCGGCAAACCCCATGACATTCTCTATGTCGGGGTCACCCTGCATAATGTCCATGATATCTGTCGCTTTGGCAGCTGTCGCTGCGAACGAACTGGTCTGGTCAGCGCTGAGGTAGCTTTCAATTAATGATATATCCTGGGCCGGCAGAAGGGTTTTGGGCATCGCTATAAAAATGGCGATGGTCAGAAAAAAGCTGAGAGGGAGCGAAAAAAGAATAAGCCACGGGTGACGAAGCGCCCATCCCAGAGAGCTGCGATAGCCTGTGAGCATATGCTTCATAAGCCAGTCTGTCATGTCGGCTATCAGGTGAATACTATAAAGAGCAATATTAAGTCTGGGGCTGGTGTGGGGTTTCTCAGCCGAAGGTTCGTCAAGCATATAGGCGCACATCATCGGTGTGAGCGAGACTGACAAAAAAAACGAGATTGTAATGGCGGCTGACAGCGTCATGGCAAATTCAAAGAAAATTTTACCAGGAATTCCCCCCATCAGTAAAAGTGGAAGAAAAACAGCAATAAGAGACACTGTGATAGAGAGAATTGTAAACGTGATTTCCTGTGACCCGATAAGGGTTGCTTCCATACGTTTTTTACCACTCTCCAGGTGACGTGTAATATTTTCAACGACAACAATCGCATCATCAACAACAAAGCCTGAAGCAATGGTCAGTGCCATGAGGGAGAAGGTATTAAGGGAGAAATGGCACAGTTTCATAACGGCCAGAGAGCCAATCAGTGAAACAGGAACCGTAATGGCCGGGATAATGGTTGAGCGCCAGCTGCGTAAAAAAGCGAGCACAACAATAATAACAAGTACAACAGAGATGAAGAGTGTCAGCTGTGTGTCAGCCAGCGATCCGCGAATAGAGACAGAGCGGTCAGAGACAAGTTTAAAATCGACATCCGGTGGCAGGGCATTGCTGAATGCCGCGGCGCGTGCGCGGATACTGTCAGTGACTTCAATAACATTTGCTCCGGGCTGTGCCCGGATAAGCGCGATAATGGCAGATTTACCATTCATCCAGCCGGCTTTGCGTTCATCCTGCGGGCCATCGCTTACCGTTGCCACACTGTGCAGATGAATAGGCCGCCCGTTACGATAACCGATAATCAGGTCCTGGTATTGTTGTGCTGTGCGTGCCTGGTCATTTGTTTCAAGTGTCAGACGCTGTGCTGATTCTTCAATAAAGCCTTTAGGTGTGTTGGCATTAGCTGAGGCAAGTGCTGAACGAATATCTTCAAAGCCAACGCCATAACGATATAAAATCAGAGGATTCATTTCGACGCGTATCGCGGGCTTTGATGCGCCTGCCATTTCAACCCAGCCAACGCCTTTAATCCCGGCCAGCAGGGGTTTAAGATGTGTTTCGGCAAGGTCGCGCAGCGCGGAGGATGTACGTGTTTCTGAGGTGAGTACAGCCAGCATGACCGGGCTGTCAGAAGGGTCAGCTTTAAAATATTGGGGTTGTGACAGCATGGTGGTTGGCAGGTCTTTTTTGGCAGCCTGCAGAGCAGCCTCAACATCACGCGCTGCACCGTTAATATCGCGGGAATCATCAAAAAACATCAGAACAAATGCGCTGCTGTCTGTTGATTCTGAGCGGATACTGGTGATGCCGGCAATCTGCCCCAGGTGCCGTTCCAGAGGGGTTGTCATCGAGCTTGCCATTTGCTGCGGCGAGCTGCCTGGCTGTGATGCAACCACGTAAATAACCGGAAATGAGATATTGGGCAGGTCAGCGACGGGAATTGTTTTGTAAGAAAAAACACCTGCCAGGACAAAAGCCATGGCCATAAGGATGGTGCCGACAGGACGGGTAATAAAAAGTCGGCAGAAAGACAAAACAAAGTTTCCTTATTCTTCAGAAACATCACGCCGGGTGTGTATGGGCGTAATTATAAATATAAATCGTTACGAAAGAAAAATTTATTGTTATAAAAAAGGCAGGCGCACCGCTGTTTATTACTGAGGCAGCGCATTGGCTGTGTCTGCCCGCTGTTTCCCCCGGGGCGCTGCGGCATTTGGCATAATTCTGCCGCTGTTGCCGCGTTCAGTTGCAAGTGTTCCCAAAACCCTATCAACAACAATATCCCCTTCAGAGACAGTGCGAAAAATGCCAATCTCAGTCGTAATGTGGAAAACAGCGTTTTTCGTGCTGGCAGACGTGACTTCGAGTGCCTGCAGATGACCTGCTTTAGCAAGAAATGATGACTGATCGCCGAGGTAAAGTGCGAGAGCCGGCGCTGCTACTTCATTGATTGTCAGGGTGGCAGAAGCTTCTTCGCGAATACGCGCTGAAGCAGAAAGTGTGCGGATGGTGACCGGTCCTCCCGTAGCAATAAGCCCCAGCTCTCCGGCCCGGCCCATTTCGAGGGGAGCACTGCCGGCTTTTATAAAAACAGTGCTGCTGCGATCATCAAGCGTGACAGGTGTTTTCCCTGTGTTGTCAAGTGTCAGCGGGAGTTCCGGGCGTGTCTTAATGGTGAGCGGCTGTGCTGCACATTCTTTTTGTATAATGACGATACTGCTGGTTTTGGGGTCTGTTGTTATTGTGACGCCAGCAGGAACAGGGAGCTCTGGCTCGGCATCACTTCTGAGCGTGGCAGAAGTTGTAATATGCAAAGCACTCAGGCAGGGCGCTGAGACAATCAGGTTTTTTCCATAAAGCGGCTGTGCAGCTCTGGCTGGTGACACCACACAGAATATCAGAGCCAGAAAAAAAGTGCAGAAATGCGACCGTATGTTCGTCATAAGGCTCTCTTATCAGATAATCTGCGCGGTCAGATAGGGTAATTATGTGTCAGGTCAGGCGGCTAGTGGCGTATGCCACTGCCACCGGTGCCACCCATGAGCGTGTCGTGCAGGCGGTCAAGTGTATCCGTCAGTGTGTCGTGGGCGCGCTTGCCTTTGCTACCCACTACAGTCACGGTTGTTGTCATGCCGGCAGCAAGCTGCGTTCCTGGTGGTATGCTGTCGATATGTACTCTGACCGGTATACGCTGAGCAAGGCGTACCCAGGTGTAAACCGGGTCAACTGCCGGCAGGCCCTGCACTGACGGTGTTGCATTAGGTGTGGCAATACCGTGCGTAATGCTGACCACATGCCCCCACATCGGGGCACTGTAACCCATAAGGTCCATTCTGACCCGGTCACCAATATGAATGGCGCGGATTTTGGTTTCTTCAAAATAGCCATCAACCCAGAAGGAAGATGAATCAATAACCTGAATATTAGGTGTTCCTGCTGTGGCAAAATCCCCGGTACGCATAATCAGGTTATTAACATACCCTGTTACGGTGCTGCGAATATGTGTGCGCTCAAGGTTGATATTCGCCTGTGACAGATGGGCCACAGCGTCAGCATACTGGGCTTTGGCAACTTCTGCTGTCGCTTCGTATACCTGTTTCTCTTCGTTAGAGGCGGCGACTTCGGAGAGGTTTTTACGGCGAACGCGCTGTGTGTCTTTAAGCACCATATCAGCCTGTCGTTCATTGACCTTTGCGGTGGCAACAGCAACAGCCACCTGAAAGTCAAACGGGTCAATTTCGTAAAGAATATCACCCTTATGAACAAACTGGTTATCTTTTACATTGACTGAAATAATCTGCCCTGAAACACGAGGGGCAATGTCAGCCACCTGCACACGTACCTGGCCGTTTCTGGTCCAGGGGGCAGCGGTGTAATAGTCCCACAAAACGAAGCTTACGATTGCAGCAACAAACAGAATAGTTCCTGTTGTTATTAATTGCAGGACGCGGCGTGCGCGTTCGAACACGGCAGATAAACCCTTTTAAAACAGTATGGTGTAGAGACCGATAAAGCATATCAGCATGCCGAACTCTGCCAGGGGAACATTCCAGATAACCCGACGGGCTCTTATTTTCCCCAGTAAAGGATTAAGCACAAGAAGAGTGGCTATAGCCAGTGCTGCGTGGATCACAAAAGAAGAAACCAGCAGCCCGCCAATATCGAGAACAGGCGTGAGATGAAATTCCATCATGTGAAAAAAGCTCTTTTTCGCCGGCCTGCGGGAGGGATTACCTCATAGAGGCGTAAGGCTGAACGGTTATGCTCAAGCAGATGGATCGTGCCAACAATAGCCGAGACGGCAGCAAGAGCGGTTGTTAGCTGCCCGTCGGGCAGGGACATACTTTTTTCGAGCAGCAGCCAGGCCCGGTGCTGCAGGCGTTCTGTCGCTTTGTCTGCATCGCGGATAATCGTGGCACGAAAAGCGGCTTCGGCCTGTGTGCGAATAGCGGGAATTGTTGCCGCACGTTGCAGATGGCGCCGCGCGCGCGCGAGTTCGATGTTGAGTTCATCCAGGCTTGAAAGACGGTTAAAGACACGTTTTTTGGCGCGCGTATCAGGCAGATAGCTATTCCATTCCAGAATACGGCACAGGCGGTCATAATGCCGGCTGATCAGAGCTGAGCCTGTGCGCTCTCCCCTGAAAGAAAATTGCCTGCGCAGGTCATGGCCAATTGTAATGGCCACGCGAAAGCGCCTGCCTGTGGCTGAAGGGGGCAGTAAAAGTACCAGTGAAATAAAGATAACAATCGCAGAAAAAAGATACATCACATTGCGGTCGATAAAAGCCGTGGGATCATAGTTTTGTGTATTTGCAACGCCCAGAATAACAAAAAAGAAAACACCGCCATTAAAGCCTATCGTTGCTGTTTTGGGGTTCATGAGCAGCAGGCAGCTGCAAAAAACAACAGGCAGAATAGCCAGGGCCATAAAGGGCATATCTGACCCTTTGGGCAGAATACCAAAGTTCAGAACAGCCGCTACAATAATGGCCATCGGGGTGCCGATCAGGGCCCCCATGCCAAACCCCCGGGCATTATAGGTTGTGGCAGCAAGGGTCATAATCATGGCGACCTGTGCCAGAGCGGTGTAGGTGGCCGGTATGTCAGAAATAATGCATAGCCCGGCAGCAATGCTAAAACCTACAAGCGAACGAAACCCTGAGAGCAGGGCTGCAATAACGTCGTCATGTTTTTCAATTTTCAGGTCAGGGGCTGTTGTACGTGCACGCCGGCCTTTTTCAAAAGCCTCAATGCCGTCGGTGGCCCAGCGGGTATCAAGCTGCAGCGCCATAGAGCGTTCGGTAAGCCAGATCTCATCAAGCAGAACATTACGCTCAGTTTCAGGGGTATAGATCTGGCGTGCAAGGGTTTCGAAGTTTTTTATTGTCTGACGTTGTGGTTCGGCCAGATGGCTGTCTTCAAAGGTTGATCTGACATGCTCAAGGACAAAAGGTGAAATATTTTTGCGGCGCAGGGCATTGTTGATGGCGCGGCTGCAGCTGAGCATTTCAAGTAATGCCACCATAGCTGAGCGCGCACCGGCCAGCCGGATGGCGGCATCAGACAGTTCGGTTTTAACGAATGAGGCATGTGTGGTCAGTGCCATAATCTGCCCCGCCAGCCCCGCGCAGGCGATATCATCAGGGATGTCACGCCCCGATATGGCCTGACGGGCAATATTTCTGACCGTATTGGCACTGGCTGTAAGGCCTGCTGCCAGCTTTTCCCAGGCAGTAGGTGAGCCAAAGATATCGTTGATAGCTGAGGTTGCAGCGATGCCCACAACAATGTCCGATACGCGCGCGATAGCAGTATCGAAAACATTGCCTGGATTGTCGATGCAGTTGATCCCGACAATAGCGACGGTATAGCCTGAAAGCATAGCAGCATAGGCACGAAAATCTTTTTCAAGAGTGCCGATAATCGTGCACAGCGTGATCCAGAGCGCAACGCCCCCCAGAAAAATGCCGCGTTCCTGGTTAAAGCAGGCAGTCAGAAAAAGAGCAACGAATGCTCCCAGAAAAGTACCTAGCAGGCGATACATAGCTTTTGAGAGGACCTGGCCCCGCAAAGGCTGTGCCAGTATCATGACTGTCACTGCAGCTGACGCAGGCGAAGGCAGCTGCAGCCAGAAAGCAGTGCTCAGTGCGAGCACCACTGACAGCCATGTACGAAAACAAAAAGAAAACCACCCTGGTGTGAAAATATGCTGCGGTAGCGGAATACCTACGCCAGCCCAGAAACCAGGACGATTTTCAGTTTTCTGAGGGGTCACTGCTGCACCATATGGCAGCTTGCCTGCCGTGCAGGTTTATTCAACAACGACTGTTCTGACAGTTGAGTCCTCAGGCAGTTTTTCAAACGTCCGGCCATATTTGAGAACGATCTTTCCCGTGCCTTTAGTAATGGCTTTAAAATAAAGTGTTTCATTGCCACCGCAACCCATTGCTCCATGACAATCCTGAGATTGTGTATACTCCATACCAGTTAAAACAACATTATGAGGAATATTCTGAACCATCCAGCCATATCCGGTAGTTGGATTAGACGGGAGTTTTATTTCAAAAATACTGTTATTTTTGACATGAATTGTGTCGTTTTCTGCTGCAAGGCAGTATGTCGGTGCTATGATCATCAGAGCGGCAATTATCTTTTTCATAAGTTTTACTCCGTTTGTTTTGCTGAATGTAGGCTGATAATTTTTCTCAGTCTATTCTTGCTCTCTTTGTTCTCGGGTGTTTTTGTTGTCGCTATTCTGTTTTGTTGAAAATAATTCCGTGCAGATATCAGTGTTCAGAGCACGGTGAGAAAGTCAGGCGTCGTTTATGAAGTTTCTTCACACATCAGACTGGCAGGTAGGCCGGACATTTGGTTTCGCGGGAGATGTCGCTCAGGGTGCGCTTCAGGCTCAGCGTGTTGAGGTTATTCACCGGCTGGGGCTTCTGGCGCGCAGTCACGGCGTGCATCACGTACTGGTTGCAGGTGATATTTATGAGCACGAAACACCAGCCAGGTTAACCCTGCATCAGCCGCTTGAACGTATGCGTGAGTTTTCTGATATACGCTGGCACCTTATCCCTGGTAATCATGATGCCCATACACCCGATGGCCTCTGGTCGCGCCTGTTGCGTAACGGCAGTTTGCCTGAAAATGTAATTTTTCACGGTAAACCCGGGGCCGTGCTGATTGATGAGGCCGAAAATGCCTGGCTTCTGCCTGCAGTTTTGCAGCGTCGCCATGTGCTGACAGACCTGAGTGCCTATATGGATCAGGAGACAACTCCACCGGATGCCCTGCGTATTGGCCTGGCGCATGGTTCAGTGACCGGTTTTGGCAGCGGTGGTGAAGAGGAACATAACCAGCTGGCGCCTGACCGTGCAGAGAAAGCCGGCCTGAGCTATCTGGCTCTGGGGGACTGGCACGGTTTTAACGAGATTAATGCCCGCACATTCTATTCCGGCACACCAGAGACAGACCGTTTTGATATTGGCGGCGGCGGTGGTGGCGAGGCTTTGCTGGTGACAATAGCCGGCAGCCGGGCGACACCGCAGGTCGAGCGGTGCAGAACCGGGCATCATGTCTGGAAAAAACTGGGGGAGGTAACACTCACCAGCCATGAAGATATTTATGCGCTGGAGGCACGTGTCAGGAGTATTGCACCCGAGCATACCGGTTCAGTTCTGGCCTGGGCAGAAGTGTCTGGCCTGCTGAGCATGGAAGATATGGCGCTGTATGATAATTTAATTGTTCATAGCCTTGCCGGAGCAGTGACCTGTCTGCGCCTTTCGGGGGAGCCACAGCTGGCTGCAGATCTTGATGATCTTGATTATTTTGGCGAGGCCGGCGCTGTGCGGAATGCAGCCGGTGTTCTGCTCAGTAAAGTCAGTGGCGGGGGGGAGGAGGGCGCAGTGGCAGCGGATGCCCTGCAAAGACTTTTCCTTTTCTATAAAGATCTTGGAGGTGCAGGCGCATGATACTGACAGAGATACAGCTTAATGGTGTCCGGCGTTTTACTTCTCCGATAAAGCTTGAAGGCCTGGGGCCTGGCCTGAATATACTGGCTTTGCCTAATGAATCGGGTAAATCGACCCTTCTTCTGGCTTTGCGTGCCGCATTAATGTGGCGGCATAGTTCGGGTGGCGAGCAGATTAAAAGCCTTGCGTCTTATGGTGGCAGTGAGCCGCATATTATCCTGCGCTTTATGTGGGGTTCTGTGCCCTGTGCTTTTGAAAAACGCTTTTTGAAAAAGAAAGGCGCACGGCTGCTCATGGGGGGAGAGCAGTATCAGGGAGATGAAGCTGAAGAGAAAATTCGTAATCTGCTGGGGCTGAACGATCTTATTAATAAAAACAGCGTGGCGACAGGGTTATGGAGCGCGCTTTTAGTGCCGCAGGGAGAGAGCCAGTATCTGCCCGAGCTGACAGATGCCGGCTATACGAGTATTCGCTCCTGTCTTGATCAGGGCAGCGGGAGTGTTGCTCCGGCTGGCGGAGGTAAAGCTGCGCTGCTGTTATCACGTGTCAGAGAAAAGCTTAGTCCGTTACTGACTGAGAAAAAAGGTGAGCCGACCGGAGGGTATAAGCAGGCTTTGCAAAAAGAGGCAGAGCTTACCGAACGTTTTGAACAGCTTAAAGCCAACAGGCTGCGCCTTGCTGATGATCTGACAGCACTGGAGCGTGACCGTCGCGTTTTACGTGACCTTGAAAACCCTGAGAGACGGGCTGAGGCTAAAAGCCAGCTTGAGCAGGTGCGGCAGGAGCGTGACCGGGTTTCTCAGTTTGCGCTCAAGGAAAAGGAAGTTCTGGCTGGCGTACGTCTGGCTGAAAGGGTGTATGAATCGCTGAAGGCTGAACGGCTCGGGCGGCATGAAAACCGTAACCGTCAGAAAGAGCTGTCAGAGCAGATGCAGAGCGCACAGCAGCAGCTGGCGCAGCTGCGTGATCATGTCCGGCATGCACAGGATAAGCTGACGGAGGCTGGCAATAAGCGTAAAAAGGCTCATGAACAATATGAGCGCAGCGACCGTCGTAACAAAAGTATAACGCGTCAGCGGTTGCTTGAGCAGGATCAGGAAGCACTGAAGTCAGACCGTACAGTCCTGCATCGTTTAGAGCAGGCCAGTGCAGTGTGGCGCCAGGCTCAGGCTGCCTTCAAAGCCTGTCGGGTTGATCAGAAAGCTGTTGATGCCCTGCGCAAAGCCGAGCGTGACTGCGATAAACTACAGTTGCAGATGGAGGCTCAGGCCCCCTCTGTGTCTCTGCATCTGCTGCCAGAAGCAGCTGATCGTGTTACTGTTAATGGCAGTCTCTGCTCTGAGAGCACTTTTAAGGTGCTCGAACAAACCCGTATTGAGATAGAAGGTGTAGGCGCGCTAAGCATTACCCCCGCGCTGCAGGAGCAGCAGGGTGCGCAGGCACGCTGGCATGACGCAAAAAAACAGCTTGAGCAGGCTTTGCAAAAAGTCGGGTGCAGTACGATGGCTGAGGCTGAGCAGGCTTTTGATATATACCGCCAGACGAAAGCTGAGCAGGATGCTGCGCAGAGAGCTGTCCTGTCCTGCCTGCCTGAGAACCGGCAGAGCACTGACCAGGTCAGTGCAGTTATTGCCTTGTATCAGGAGCAGATTGCTGACAAGGAAGCCAGGCTGCGGCAGCGTTCTGCTGAGCTGAGCACTGAGCAGGTCACACTCTTTTCTGAGGGTGAAATATTGCAGGCAGCAGAGAGTGACCTTGAGGTTGAGCAGGCCTTATCTGTGTTCAGAGAAGCGCAGAGAGAAGAAGAAGACAAAGTCGCTGTTTTAAAAAGCATACAGAGTGATGAAACTCAAAAAGCAGCTGATGTTTCTGAGCTTGGCAGAGCCCTTGAGCGTGCCCGGCATGAAGAGGAGACGGCACAGAAACACAAAACAGATGCAGCTCTTGAAGCCGAGAGTGCTCAGGCTGAGCTGAGTCTGAAAGATGCACATAGCAAAAACGAGGCACTTGCGCAGGAGATGGCAGCTGAGGCGCGTTCACTCTCTGACCTTGAAGGGGATATCAGGCGCCGTGAAGAAGCTCTTGCTGCACAGGATGGACGTATCAGGGGACTGCATGGTGACGTAAGGGCCTGTGAGGAACGGGTGCGTCAGGCAGAAGGCGAAGGCCTTGATGAGCAGATTGCTGAAACAGAGCGTCTGATAAAGCAGGCTGAGCATGAGTGTCGGGGGTATGCGCGTGAAAGTGCTGCTCTGACATTGCTGAAGCAGACGCTTGAGGCCGCAGAGCAGGAGCAGACCGAGCGTTACCTTGCCCCGCTTGTAAAAGTGATGCAGCCTGCATTCTCGACAGTTTTCCCTGATATGACGCTGTCACTTGATGCCAGTTTTGGTGTGCAGGCTATAACCCGGCGCCAGACAGAGCAGTTTAGCGATTTGTCTATGGGAACCCGTGAGCAGATCGCAGTGCTGGCGCGTCTTGGTTTTGCGCAGCTTCTGCATCAGCAGCAGGGTAAAAGTCTGCTTGTGCTGGATGATGCACTCAGTTTTTCTGATAAACAGCGGCGAGAGCGCCTGTTTGAGGTGCTGACTGATGCGGCCCGGCATTTCCAGATTCTTATTTTAACGTGCCGTGATGATATTCTCTCAGAGCTCGGAGGGCACACTTTGCATCTCCGTCCGTGTGAGGAGATGGCAGAATTGCGTGTATGACTGTCTTACAAACATTGTTTTGTAGGTGAACAGTGATATGACGGTGAGCCAGAGATGAGGGAGCAGATCTGCTGATGAGTAAACTGGATATGAGTTTGCCGTTTTTGCCTGTGCGTATTGCTGTCATGACAGTGTCTGACACGCGTACACTGAGCACCGATACATCTGGTCAGGCTTTGGTTGACCGTCTGGAGCGTGCAGGGCACGTACTGGCAGACCGGGCTATCGTAAAAGATGATGTCGGGCTGATTACGACACAATTGCAGAGCTGGATCAGCACGCCTGATATTGATGTTGTGATTACAAACGGCGGGACTGGCGTCACCGGTCGTGACGTTACCCCCGAAGCTTTTGATCGTGTTCTCGAAAAACGTATTGAAGGGTTTGGTGAGCTGTTTCGGATGCTGTCGTATCAGAAAATTGGCACATCAACCATTCAGTCACGCGCTGTGGCCGGTGTTGCGCAGGGCACGTATCTTTTTGCTTTACCAGGTTCGACTGGCGCTGTGAAAGATGGCTGGGATGATATTCTGCTCTTCCAGCTCGACAGCCGCCATCGCCCCTGTAACTTTGTCGATCTTATGCCACGTTTAAGAGAAGAACTGAAAGAAGGACATGATCATGACTGATGAGATAAAACTCCTGATGGTTGCAGGTGATTATGTCGAAGATTATGAAGTTATGGTGCCATATCAGGCACTGGTAATGCTGGGCTACAAGGTCGATGTTATCAGCCCGGGCAAAAAAGCCGGCGACAAAATTATTACAGCTATTCATGACTTTGAAGGCGCACAGACTTACAGCGAAAAGCCAGGTCATAATTTTGTGCTGAATGCGACATTTGATGAGATCGATACGGATGATTATATCGGCCTGATCGTTCCTGGCGGACGGGCTCCTGAATATCTGCGGCTTAACCCGCGTGTGATTGAAATTGTTAAGGCGTTTGCTGACCGCCCTCTGGCTGCAATCTGCCACGGGGCTCAGCTGCTTGCTGCGGCTGGTGTTATTAAGGGGCGTCGCGTGTCAGCTTATCCGGCATGCCGCCCTGAGGTTGAGCTGGCTGGTGCGATTTATGCTGATATTCCGGTTGATCAGGCAATCACAGATGGTGAGCTGGTGACCGCTCCGGCGTGGCCGGCTCATCCGGCCTGGCTCGCACAGTTTCTCACCGTTCTGGGTGTTACTGTTTCTATCTGACCAGTCAGGTCAGTGCCAAGCCCCTGCTTCATGCAGGGGCTTGTATGATCTCAGATACCGCTGACAGCCGGCCGGTTGAGCATTGCCATCAGCTCCTGGCGGGTCTGTACGTTTTCACGAAACACACCCAGCATAGTGCTGGTTACCATAGAAACGCCGGGGCGGTGTACGCCTCGTGTTGTCATGCATTCATGAGCAGATTCAATAATGACAGCAACACCATGTGGTTCGAGAACATCATTAATCGTGTTGGCGATCTGTGCTGTCATGCGCTCCTGAATTTGCAGGCGACGGGCATAGGCATCAACCACACGTGCCAGTTTCGAAATGCCCACAACGCGGTTGCGCGGCAGATAAGCCACATGTGCCTTGCCAATGATGGGAGCAAGGTGATGTTCGCAGTGACTTTCGAAACGAATATCGCGCAGAAGCACGATTTCATCATAGCCTTCAACCTCTGAAAATGTGCGTTTCAGCAGGTCATGGGGTTCGACCTCATAGCCTTCAAAAAACTCTTCATAGGCGCGGGCAACACGTGCTGGTGTATCCTGAAGGCCTTCGCGTGCAGGGTTATCGCCGGCCCAGCTCAGAAGAGTGCGTACAGCCTGCTCAGCTTCTTCTCGTGTAGGGCGTGCGTTGCCAGAAGGAGGGGCGTCGCTCATATTGTTCTCCTGCAGAATAGTAAAAGCTTAATGGACCTGCTGTGTCTGAAACGGGCTGTCGAGGCTGAAGGCCGGTATTTCGATGTCAAAACACCTCCCGGTATCTACGTCACGCATCAGATAGGTGCCGCTCATGAACCCTCCCGCAGTTTTGAGGGAGACACCTGACGTATAGTCAAAGTCTGCTTTAGGTTTCAGCACAGGCTGTTCGCCAACGACACCCTCACCATGAATGCATTCAGTATGCCCGGAGGAGTCTGTAATATACCAGGTGCGCTCTGTCAGTCTGACAGATGCTTTCCCTGTATTTTCAATACGAATACGATAGGCCCAGCAATAAAGGTCTTCATCGGGTTCAGATTGTTCGGGCAGCCAGAAAACCTGGACCATGACCTGAACACCTTCAGTTTCGCTTTTGTAGCCAGGAACAGACGAAAGGAGTTCGCTAAGTACGTCTCCCGCATCGTTGGACATGGGCGGTGAAGCCGACCAGTCAGACATGAGCTTTCGTTCTCCTGGGGTGCGGGATGCCTGCGCTCAGTGACGTGGGGAGGCAGACGAGATCCGGCAGTGAGGTCTAGGGTCTGTCGCCCTATCATGATTTTTCGAAAGGGGAAAGTTTCCTGCATCGTATTTCTGATTTTACGTCAGAGTGCGTTTATCAGGCAACAAATACGATGCAGGAAGGGTAAAATCAGGCTTTCTGAAGTTGTGCTATGCCACGTGCGAGATCATCAATCAGATCTGCGCTGTCTTCCAGGCCGACTGAAAGCCTGATGGCACCATCAGAAATGCCAAGGCGGGCCCGTTCGTCTGCACCAACTTTCATGTGAGTTGTAGTTGCAGGGTGTGTGATGAGAGAACGGCTGTCTCCCAGATTGTTTGAAATGGCAATCAGTTCAAGGGCATTCATAAAAGCAAAAGCGCCTTTCTGTCCTTTGTCCACCTCAAAGGCAATGAGGCTGCCAGCCCCGCTCATCTGGCTTCTGGCCAGGTCATACTGGGGGTGGTCTTTACGGCCCGGATACCGGACCTGCAAAATGCCAGAGGCCTGGGCCAGATAGTCAGCAACAGCCGCTGCATTGCGTGTCATAGCATCAACGCGCAGAACGAGGGTCTCAAGTCCTTTAAGCATGACCCATGCATTGAAAGGAGAGAGCGCATTGCCTGTATTGCGTGTGAAAGGCTGAAGGGTTTCAGTAATCCAGTCTTTGCGGCCCAGAACAGCGCCACCTAAAACACGGCCCTGACCATCTATATGTTTTGTACACGAATAAACGACGACATCAGCACCCAGTTCGAGAGGTTTCTGATAAACCGGGGAGGCAAAGACATTATCAACGACAACCAGAGCCCCGGCTTTGTGTGCCATAGCTGAGATGGCGCGGATGTCGAGAATGTCGAGCATGGGGTTAGACGGGCTCTCGAGTAACACCGCAGCAGCAGGCTGAGACAAAGCTTCTTCCCAGGCTGAGAGGTCAGAGCCATCAACAAATATGGTCTCTACACCGTAGCGTGGCAGCAGTGCTGAAACAATCCAGTGACATGAGCCAAACAGCGCGCGTGAGGCTACAACTCTGTCTCCGGCCTTGACGTGCGCCAGAAGAGCGGATGAAACAGCTCCCATGCCTGTGGCTGTGGCCACGCAGGCTTCGGCCCCTTCAAGGTTTGCCAGGCGGCGTTCAAGAGCGGCAACAGTCGGGTTGCCAAAGCGGCTGTACTGATAATGCTGCACTTCACCGGTAAAGGTTTTGGCTGCCTGTTCAGCATTATCATAAATAAAGCCTGAGGTGAGAAAGAGAGCCTCGCTGGTTTCGCCAAACTCGGTACGTTCTGCTTCAGCGTGAAGCAGTCGGGTTGCCTGACGCCAGGCTGACGGCGTTTTTTTAATACTCATGGCAGATATCCGGTTCTTACCTGTTCATAATGACTGAAAGAGAACCGGGGGTAAAAACAGGTTCGGTTTCAGTCACGCCTGATTCGTTGATGACCTCAGAAACCATGGGCATGCAGATAGTCCTTTGCCCAGAGCCTCTTTAGCGCGTTTCTTTTACCTCGGCGCAAGCCGGCCGTACAAATCCCGAGGTGTCAGGTGCATATAAAGTTATTATGCGTCTGACACCGTAATTTATGCAAATCTCCTGGTGTTTCGTCAAGCCGGGAAACAAAAGTGCTAAACAAACTTCTGAAGAAACGGGATGAGCGGCAGGTCAGCCGGTGGCATGGGGTAATCATATAAATCTGTCAGCGGTACCCAGGCGATGTTTTGCCCTTCACGGCCATGGGGAATGCCCTGCCATGTGCGACACAGATAAAGTGGCATGAGCAGGTCAAAGTCAGCATAGCTGTGTGAGGCAAAAGTCAGGGGGGTGATGTTGTCAGGTGAAATGTGTAGTCCCAGCTCTTCATCCACTTCACGAATGAGCGTGGCTTCAGGGGATTCGCCTGGTTCGGTTTTTCCACCTGGGAATTCCCACAACCCGGCGAGTGATTTGCCTTCGGGGCGCTGAGCCAGCAGCACATGCCGGTTTTCATTAATAAGGGCAACCGCAGAAACAAGCAGGAGTTTGCGTGGTGCGGAGTGAGGGGCGGTGGTCATGCTGTGTGCTCTGATGAGTGAGAGGCAAGGCGGGCTGTAAGATCTTCGATAAACTGAAAGGCAACACGACCGGAGCGGCTGCCGCGTGTCACGGCCCATGCACTGGCCTGAGCTTTAAGTTCATCATCGCTGATGGCAAGCACGCGTTCTTTTGCGTAAGTCTGCACCATGTCGAAATAGACGTCCTGTGTACAGGCATGAAAACCAAGCCACAGCCCGAATCTGTCAGAGAGTGACACTTTTTCCTCTGTCGCTTCAGACGGATTAATGGCCGAGGCACGCTCATTTTCAATCATGTCACGAGGCATCAGGTGGCGACGGTTAGACGTCGCGTAAAACAGGGTATTTTCAGGGCGGCCGGCAATGCCACCGTCAAGCACGGATTTGAGTGCCTTATAATCACGATCTTCTTTCTCAAAAGAGAGATCATCGCAGAAAATAATGAAGCGCCGGGTGCTGCTCCGCAGCAGGGATAGCAGCTCAGGCAGGCTTGTCAGATCCTCACGCTGAATTTCAATCAATGCCAGGGCCCCCTGGCCCGGCACGGGAGGGTGCCCTTCCTTCTGGTTGACCTGAGCGTGAATACCCTTGACCAGTGACGATTTGCCCATGCCACGTGCTCCCCACAGCATGGCATTGTTAGCGGGCAGACCAGCGGCAAAATGCTGTGTGTTTTCAAGTAAGGTCTGACGCTGGTGCTCAACGCCCTGCAGCAGAGTGGCAGATATATGAGCAACACGCAGAACGGGGCGTAACCTGCCAGACTGTGGTTCCCATATAAAGGCATCTGCTTCATCAAGGCCGGAGAGTACCGGTGGCGGAGGGGAAAGACGCTCAAGTGCTGCAGCAATACGCTCCAGAGCCGGGAGCTGAGAGGGAGGAAATGTCATGGCATAGGGTTCCTCTGTCTGGTGGGTGTTATTTTTCCTGAGCACAAAAGTCAGAAATAGGGTAGATGCCATCATGAGAAAAGGGCGGGTCTGCACACAGGTGCTTGACGGAGCTGCCCGGAATGGGAAAAGTTTGCCCGTTCATTAATGGTAAAATAGTTTCTTACTGGTGAAAGCAGAGTTTGATGTCAGATTTCTTTATTTCTACAGCCTACGCACAAACAGCCGGTGGTGGTGGCGGTGGCATGTCAAATATTATTTCATTTCTGCCGTTTGTGGCTGTTTTTGCCATTATGTATTTTTTGCTTATACGCCCACAACAGCAGCGTCAGAAGCAGCTGCGTAATGAGCAAAAGCAGCTCCGTCGTGGTGACCGTATTGTAACGGCCGGTGGTGTGGTTGGCGTAGTGCAGAAAAGCCGTGAGGACAGTAACGAGGTTGAAGTTGAAATTGCGCCTGGTGTGCGTGTGATGATCGTGCGTGAAACTATTTCAAGTGTTCTGACCAGCAGTGCGAAACCTGCAAATGACGAACCTAAAGCAGTGAAGAAATAATTTTAACATTTTGTAATTTATGAGTAAAAAGCGGGTTGTCAGACAGCCCGCTTTTATTATGAACATTTTCATTTTCAGCTGCTGTATATTTTTATATTAAAATTTATACCTGATTAATAATTCTTTCATAATTTTATAATTATTTTTTATATGTCAGGCAGGAAGAATGGTCGCATTGTTCCACCAGGTGAGGGCCTGAAGACCAATAAATATGGTTGCTCAGAGTGGCTGATGTTCAGGCAGGCATCATAACTTACTAAATGTGGCAGAACTGACCATAATTTGTGGAAGATATTACCTCCTGTTCTTTTTACCTAAGAATAAAATTAAAATTATATAATATAATAAGATGTAAGTAATTAACATTCTCTTTTCTGTAAGAGTAATAGATGTTAAAATTATTCTCGTTTTTAGGGGCTGAGATATAATTTTTAGTCTCGGAAGTGTGTCTGGAACAAAATATATGGCTAAGAGTCCAAGTCCTTCTGTTTTACAAAAAATGAATAGTGCAGAGCATGCGATCGTGCCTGTTATTCTTTCAGGGGGAGCTGGCAGCCGGTTGTGGCCTGTGTCACGGAAGAGCTTTCCCAAACAATTCTGGCCGCTGCTGACTGAGCAGACACTTTTGCAGGAGACAGCATTACGTGGTCAGGCTGAAGGAACAGCCGGGCCGGTTGTTGTCTGCAACGATGCGCATCGTTTTATTATCGCAGAGCAGTTGCGTGATGCAGGCATACAGGATGCCCGTATTGTTCTGGAGCCAGAGGGACGTAACTCCACGCCTGCAATTACAGCCGCAGCTTTTATTGTGGCTGAACATAACCCGGATGCTATTTTGTGGATTATGACAGCAGATGCGGCCATTCAGGATGAAGCGAGCCTGCACCAGGCGCTGAGTAGTGCAATTACAGCTGCAAAAAAAGGATATCTGGTTACTTTCGGTATGACGCCAACCCGTCCTGAGACCGGTTATGGATATATCGAGCAGGGCGAAGCCTTGCCTGATATGCCAGATGTCTTTCAGGTCGGGCGTTTTGTTGAAAAGCCAGATACGTCACGTGCCCGGTCTTTTCTCGCTCAGGGTGGCTATTTGTGGAACTCAGGCATGTTTGTTGTTCGCGCAGCAACGTTTCTGTCTGAAGTAGAGCGCTATGAGCCCGAAGTTTTTGCCTGTGTCAGACAGTCTGTTGTAAATCGTAAAAGTGATATGGATTTCGAGCGGCTGGAGCCGGAAAGTTTTTGTCGCTCTCCTGATATTTCAGTTGATTACGCAGTGGCCGAGCGGACAGATATGGCTGCGGTTGTCCCTGGTAGCTTTGGCTGGTCAGACGTGGGCAGCTGGGATGCTTTGTGGGAGCTGGGGCCGCAGGATGCATCAGGTAACGTAGTGCATGGTAACGTTATGCTGGAAGATGTGCAGCGGTCTTATGTTCGTACAGATGGTATTCTTACCGCTGTTCTTGGCGTTGATGATCTTATAGTCGTTACCACGCAGGATGCAGTTCTGGTTACAAAAAAAGACCGGGCTCAGGATGTCAAACTTCTGGTTCAGCAGCTGAAGAAAAATGATATGCCTGAAGCTGACAGCCATCAGATGACCTATCGTCCGTGGGGGCATTATGAGGCGCTGACGCAGGGGCATCGCTTCCAGGTGAAGAAAATTGTTGTGAAACCGGGGCAGAAGCTTTCTTTACAAAAGCATTATCATCGTGCCGAACACTGGGTGATTGTTGAGGGGACAGCCCTTGTTACCCGTGGAGAAGAAGAGTTAATCGTGCGTGAAAATGAGAGTATTTATTTACCTCTGGGTGATCTGCACCGGCTTGAAAACCCCGGCCACATTCCTTTGACACTGATAGAGGTTCAGTCTGGTTCGTATCTGGGTGAAGATGATATTGTAAGAGTGGAAGATGTGTATAGTCGTAATTAAGCGGCTATACACGCATGAGGTTATGCCTCTTCTGAATATTATTTGTTCATGACCTTTAAGTTCTTATAAAAATGAAACAGGGTCGATATCAATATCAATTCTGACGTTGCGGTCTGGTTTCACCATATCAAGCCAGCGGTGTAAGATGGGTTGCAGGGCAATGGTGCGTTTTGTGCGCAGCAGCAGGCGGCGGCGGTGGCGGTTGCGGAGCACGGCAACCGGGGCCGGTGTGGGGCCTAGCACCTGTATACCTTCACCATAGGGGGCCATGCGCCCGAAGGCATTTGCCACAGCGTCAGCTTTTGCGGCATCTTCACAGCTTATAATTAATGCGGCCAGCCGGCCATATGGCGGCCAGAAACCTGGCTGACGCTGCATGGCCTCCTGTGCCATAAAACGGTCCTGACTACCTGAAAGCAATGCACTCATCACCGGGTGCTCCGGCGTATAGCTTTGCAGCAATACCCGTCCGGGTGCGCTGGCACGTCCTGCTCGCCCTGCTACCTGGTGCAGCAGCTGAAATGTGCGCTCGCCAGCCCGCAGGTCACCTCCGCTCAGCCCCAGGTCAGCATCAACAATACCGACCAGCGTCAGGTAAGGGAAGTGCCACCCCTTAGCCACAACCTGTGTGCCAATAATCAGGTCAATCTCGCGGTTTGAAATACGCGTGACAGCTTCGGTTATAGCCGTCGGGCTGGTGAGGGTATCACTGGCCATGACCAGAATGCGTGCATCAGGGAAAAGTTCGCGTGCTTCTTCAGTGATACGCTCAATGCCCGGGCCAATTGATGTCAGAGTATTTTCTTCATGGCAGGCCGGGCAGGTAACGGGCACAGGTTCAAAATATTCGCAGTAGTGGCAGCACAGGCGTTTACGGGCACGGTGCTCTACCAGCCATGCGGTGCAGTGCGGGCACTCCATACGGTGCCCACAGGCACGGCATAAGGTTAGCGGGGCATATCCCCTCCGGTTCAGGAAAAGCATTGCCTGCTCCTGCCGCGCAAGGGTGGCAGAGAGTTCTTCTGTCAGAGCGGGAGAAATAAAGCGTCCGCGCTCGGGTGGATGTACCCGCATGTCGATAATGCGGGTTTCTGGCATTGTTGCCCCACCGTGACGGGAAGGGAGCATCAGGTGCCTGTAACGGCCGGACTGCACATTAACCAGAGTTTCCAGGCTGGGTGTGGCTGAAACAAGAACTGTCGGGCATTGCACAAGGCGTGCGCGTACAATGGCCATGTCGCGGGCGTTGTAAATAACGCCTTCTTCCTGTTTGTAGAGTGCCTCATGCTCTTCATCAATGACAATAAGGCCAAGCTTTTCAAACGGCAGAAACAGCGCAGAACGCGCGCCAACTACGACTGAAGCATTACCATTTGCAGTGGCGTGCCAGGTGAGCCGGCGCATACGCTGCCCTGTGTCTGAGTGCCAGATTGCAGGGGCGACACCAAACCGGCGAATGAAGCGCTCTGTCCATTGTGCAGAGAGAGCAATTTCAGGCAGGAGAATGAGAGCCTGCTTACCCTGCTCAATACAGGCAGCAATAGCCTCAAGGTAAATTTCGGTCTTGCCTGATCCTGTGACCCCTTCAAGTAATGTAACCGAGAACCCACCTTTCTCAACACTTTGACGTAGTGCTGTGGTGGCTCTGGCCTGCTCGGCTTCTAATACCGGCAGGCGATAGCCGGGGTCGGGTGCCTCTACAGGACATTCGGGTTCCAGCTTAATGGCTCTCAGGGCTCTGGCATCAGCCAGCCCTTTGACAACTCCTGCACTGACGCCCGTAGCGGCTGAGATGTCAGTCGTTGTTTGTGGCAGGCCTTTGCGCAGCAGGTCGAGTACCTTCTGGCGGGCAGGGGTCATGCGTAAGTCAGCAGGTATGGTGTCTGCTGGCAGCCATCCGGTTCCGGCTGATGTAACACCGTGCATATGCAGCCTGAGTGTCATGGCCATAACCATGCCGGGTGGTGTCAGCGTATAGGCTGCAACCCAGTTAATAAAGCGCCGGAGGTCAGCCGATAAAGGAGGAAGTTCGAGAAGCTCAGCAACCTCTTTAAGGCGTGATGTGTCTGTTCTGTCTTTTTGTTCTGCCGGTGGTGCGAGGTCAGGAGGCAGGTCTGATGAGGTTTCCCATACGACACCGGTTTTTTGACGCCGCCCCAGGGGCACCAGCACAATATCTCCGGGATTAAGTGTGATATCGGGCGGAGAAAGATAATCAAATGGCCCTTTAAAAGGCATCGGTAATAAAACAGAAACCCGCTGCTGTGGCTGCGCGACATCCGCCAGTGTCTCTGATAAGGTCAAAAAAAGCGAAGCGGATTTCATGGTCTCTTTTTACGGGGCCTGTGTTAGAAAAGGTGCAGAGTGCCCCCTTACATCGTGCACGACAAGAGACTTGTCGCAAAATGTGAGAGGAGATCTGTGCTGAGAGAGGCAAAATGACAGGTGAAGAAGCTGCTGAGGCATTTTTACTCTGGATGGGGACAGAACGTCGGGCTTCCCCTCTGACAATAGAAGCCTATCGTAATGATCTGAAGCGTTTTTTATCGTTTATGACGGAGCATCTGGGCGGTCTGCCCGATATGGCAGGACTTGGTAAAATCAGTCTGCGGGATATGCGGGCCTGGCTTGCTCATGAGCGGGTGCAGCCGGTCAGGCCATCGGTGCGTAAAAATACACCTGACCGTGCAGCCCGTACCCGCTCGCGGCGCGTATCAGCTGTGAGGTCTTTTTTTCGCTATCTTGCAAAGCGTCAGGGGGTGGAGAATACAGCTGTGACCCTGCTGGCCACACCCCGTACAAAAAAACCACTGCCGCGCCCGCTGAGCGTGAAAGATGCGAAAGCTGTGCCGCAGAACATTGGTGACTGCGCACATACAGATATGGCGCGTCAGCGCGATGGCACGTTATTTTTGCTGCTGTATGGCTGTGGGTTACGTATTTCTGAAGCGCTTAATCTTGATGTGAGAGATATTGGTCTGGTGCGCGCCAGTAATATTCTTAAAGTCAAAGGTAAAGGCAGTAAGGAGCGTCTGATACCGGTGCTGGCGCAGGTTCGGGGCGCGCTGGAAGCATGGGTAAAGGTTCACCCTGACCCGCAGGGGGGGGCTGCACCGCTTTTTCCTGGTGTGCGGGGTAAACGACTTCAGGCCGGTGTTGCCCAGAAAGCAATGCGCGAATGGCGCGCCCTTGCCGGGTTGTCTGAGGATGCGACACCTCATTCTCTGCGACATTCTTTCGCGACGCATCTGATGGAAGGGGGAGCTGATCTGCGCGTTATTCAGGAGCTTCTCGGGCATGCCAGCCTTTCAACAACACAGCACTATACTCTGGCTGATGAAGCACGGCTGCTTGAGGTCTGGCGTAAAGCACATCCAAGAGCGCATACTACTTCATAAGATTTTTTTCTCTTTTTAAAAAAGGATCACACAGACATGTCCGGCACGTTTCGCGCTCCCTGGCCTGCTATCGAGCCTTATGCTCATGGCTATCTTGATACCGGGGAAGGGCACCAGATTTACTGGGAAGAATGCGGAAACCCAAAGGGGATACCGGTCGTCTTTCTGCATGGTGGTCCTGGCGGGGGCTGTAATGCTGCGCAGCGGCAGCTGTTTGACCCGGCCCGCTATCGGGTTCTGCTTTTCGATCAGCGCGGGTGTGGTCGCTCTAAGCCGCATGCGTCGCTTGAAAATAATACAACATGGCACCTTGTGGCTGATATCGAGCGTCTGCGCCGGCTGTGTAATGTTGAGAAATGGGCTGTGTTTGGCGGGTCATGGGGGTCTACTCTGGCGCTGGCTTATGCCCAGACCCACCCTGAGCGTGTTACCGCACTGATGTTACGTGGTATTTTCACGCTGCGACGTGACGAACTTCTGTGGTACTATCAGGAAGGTGCTTCGTGGATTTTTCCTGATAAATGGGAGAAATTTCTGGCACCTGTCCCGCCGGAAGAACGTGGTGATCTGATGGCGGCGTATCGCAGGCGCCTGACCTCTGAAGATAAGGCAGTAAGGCTTGAGGCTGCTATTGCCTGGAGCGTATGGGAGGGGAGTACGTTAACTCTTTTGCCTGCCCCCGATATTGAAAGTAAACATCAGGAAGATGATTATGCGCTGGCCTTTTCACGCATTGAAAATCATTATTTTGTTCATGGTGGCTGGCTGGAGGAAGGGCAGCTTTTGCGTGATGTTGAGCGTATCAGGCATATCCCGGCAGTTATTGTGCAGGGGCGTTATGACATGGCGACACCAGCACGCACGGCATGGGAGCTGCATAAAGCCTGGCCAGAGGCCGAGTTTCATCTGATTGATGCGGCAGGCCATGCGCTTTCAGAGCCGGGTATTCTCAATGCGTTGCTGCGGGCTACAGAGCGTTTTGCCTATGAACTGAGCTGAACATTATGCGCCCTTTAGCATCAGGTGCCAGACCGTACCGGGCTCTGAGAAGTCTTTGTGCCGGCGTCAGCCTTATCATTGTCATGTGGGGGGGCGCCTCTTATGCAGCGGATCATGTGTGCCGGCACACATTGCTGGCGCACGTTCCTCTTTATAACAAAAGTGGATTTCTCATTAGCCCGGTAGAGATTGATGGTCATACGGTGAGTATGATTATGGATACCGGTTCGGAGGGAAGCCTGATCTCTCCCGATGGTGCTGATGCGATGGGCCTGCCTCTTGATAAAGGGATGCACACGGTGGTGCAGGGCACCGGCGGCGGGCAGCGGCTGGTGCCTAATGTGCATGTCCGGTCATTGAAGATCGGAGGGGTCGAAACAGGCCCTCTATCCGTGCCGGTCGGGTATTTACCTGGTAAACCTGTAACACAGCCGCCTGTTGAAGGCCTGGTCGGGGGAGATCTTCTCTCACGCTATGATGTCGAGTTTAATGTTGCTGAAGGCTGGCTGAATTTATGGCAGCCCTCTGCCCCTTCATCGGGCTGTGATGGCCCGGAGGGATGGCATGTTATTTACCGAGCCTTACCTGTGCAGTTTGACGGGAGGCGTGTGTCAGTACAGCTCGTTCTTGATGGTATGCCTGTGAAAGCTCTCGTTGATAGCGGTGCGCGCTCGCGTATTGTCTCTGAGGCGGCAGCTTTAAGAACAGGTCTTTCGGCTCAGACACTGGCAACTGACCCCGGGGGTGTGACAAGTGGTATTGATGGCCGTCAGCAGCGTTATTACTGGCATAAATTTAACAGCCTGCAATATGGGCTGGAAGAGGAGAAACAGCCTGTACTGACTGTTTCCCCTTTAAAAGATAATGCAGACATGTTGCTGGGAGCAGACTGGTTTGCAGCACACAGAGTGTGGCTCTCATATCGCTCAGGTAAGCTCTACATTATGCCGTCACTCCGGCCTGTAAAAACAGACCAGACGCATCGGTAAGTTTATTCGCCTTTGAGACGATTGTTGCACAGGCTGTAATAGCCGCCACCTTTCTGAATCCATTTCAGTGATCCATTGTGGCCGTCTGCTTTGTTAGCATTGTACTGGTCAACGCATGTTTTCATGCGTGCTTTACCTGCTGGCAGCTTGGCATATTGCGGAGCAATTGCTGTTGGAAATACAGCACTGGAATCAGTGGCTGCTGTAACAGCTGAGTGTTTTTCTTTTTTCTCAGCGATTTTTTCAGCTTTATCAGCCGGGGCTGCAGTCTGAGCAGCAGAGGTTTCAGCAGCTGGTGTGGCCGGTGCAGTTTTTTCAGCTGCAGAGGCGTCGCAATGTGCCGCCTTAAACTCTTTATAGCTCTGGCCGGCAGCTGTTCCAGCTTTGCGGGCATCTGAGAAGTTCTGATGACATTCTCTGGCGCTCAGAGCATGAGCTGCAGGAGCAGAAAACGTAGCAGCGCAGCTCAGAGCCAGGGCGGCGATGGTGATCCGAGAAGGAGATATCATATTAAACCCCAGAACAAATCAGCCACGCCGGGGTAAACCCTATGCTACCCCGGGGTCGTGGCCAGTCTATTATAGCATAACCACAACCGGTTAAGGTTTAAAGAGGGTAGATCAGATGTTAATGCGCTCTCCGTGCAGAGACATATCAAGACCTTCCTGTTCCTCTTCTTTCGAAACGCGCAGGCCCATAGTGGCATCAATCAGTTTGAGCAGGACGAAAGAAATAACGCCACACCACAGAATGGTTACACCTACAGCTTCCGCCTGAATGATCAGCTGATGGAATGAACCGGTAATGCCTGCAGGGTTAGCATCTGTTGCTGAAAGCGGGCCATAAGCAAATACACCTGTCAGCAGCGCACCAAGGATACCGCCAACACCGTGCACGCCAAAGGCATCAAGGCTGTCATCATATCCAAGCATGTGCTTGAGAGAGGTCGCGCTCCAGAAACAAACTGCACCCGTAATCAGGCCGATAATCAGAGCACTGCCTGGCAGCACGAAGCCAGCTGCCGGTGTGATGGCAACAAGACCGCCAATAGCGCCTGAAATAATACCCAGAACAGTTGGTTTGCTTTTGAAAATCCACTCCATCAGCATCCAGGCAACGCCGGCACCTGCTGCCGCAACCTGTGTTGTGACCATAGCCATACCTGCACGGCCGTTAGCGCCACCAGCTGAACCGGCGTTAAAGCCAAACCAGCCAACCCACAGCAGAGAAGCGCCGATGATGGCGTATGTCAGGTTGAAAGGAGAGAGGTCGTCATGGCCGTAGCCTTTGCGGTGCCCGAGAACAAGCGCACAGACAAGGCCCGCAATACCAGCATTAATATGCACAACAGTGCCGCCGGCGAAGTCAGCAGTGCCAAGACCAGCCAGCCAGCCAGCCGGGCTCCAGACCCAGTGAGCAACAGGCGTATATACCAGCAATGACCACAGGATGGAGAAAACACACATGGAGCTAAATTTCATGCGTTCAGCATATGCGCCGGAAATCAGCGCGGGGGTGATGACAGCAAATGTCATCTGAAACAGCATATAGACGCTCTCAGGGATCGTCATCTGGGTTGCCCCGGCTGTTCCTGCTCCCAGCGTAAAGGCAATATCGGTGCCGTTATGGATGTGCTCACCCAGCCCATTAAGAAACAGGCGTGAAAAACCACCGATCCAGGCTGTTCCGTTGCTGAATGTCAGGGAGTAACCGGCAACCATCCAGACAATGGAGATAATGCAGCACAGAGCAAAAGACTGCATGAGGGTTGCCAGAACGTTTTTTTTGCGCACCATGCCGGCATAAAAAAGAGCCAGCCCCGGAATTGTCATCATGAGGACAATAACCGTGCTTGTCAGCATCCATGCTGTATCACCGGTGTCAATAGCCGGTGAAGCATCAGCCGCATGAGCAGGTGTCACGCTGTAAAGCAGAGAAGAAATACCAGCGACAGCTGGCAGAAGGCAGCGTGTAGTCAGTTTGACAGATTCAGGCCTGACCATGCGAAACTGCGAAGACATGGTGACAACTCTCCTTAGAAGAAAGATACTTGCTTTCTAAGTGTATGCCTTAAGGTTTCTGCCTCCTGCAAGATGTTTCTGTATCGTATCGTAGTCCTGGGTAATAAATTTTTAAAAAATGGTATTAAAGTCGCAAAACTACAAAAACAACCGCACCTGATCAGCATTCAGGTGAAGAGTCGCTCAGCGTCCGAAAGGTTTTTGCGGACGGAAAAGCAGGTGGATAGCCGTGAGGTTATGATCATTCCCCAGGGTGCACCACTCGCCATTCTTAGCATGTATCACTTCAGAATGTTCGCTAAAGCGGGCAGCATATATACAGTCAGTTGTCAGGCTGGCGGGGCCCTTAATGCGAAAGCTAAAGCCGGTCAGAGGGGTATTTTTCCCTCTGCTGCCGCAGAATGAACCGGCTGGCTGCCAGGGGGTATGGCGTCCTTCTTTATTGCGGGCTCTGTATTCAAGCGAGGGGAGGGGAGAGTTTACATCAAGCTGAAAACCTTCGATTGAGCGCAAAGGATCAGAAGAGCCATCAATGACCAGGTGGCCGGAAGGTACGCCCATAACAAATTGTGTGCGGCTGATAAAATCACCCGTTTGTGCCAGATGTGCTGTGAGTGTCAGTGCCCACTCCCGGTCGTAAGGGCTGACTTCCAGCAGTGGCTGGCGGGCAAAAAGAGCATCTTTAAGCTGTTCGGGGGCCATAAGAGCACCGTTGTCATAACGGAGCATGAGGTGCGGGCCTGAATTATTGTAAATATAGTGGTTTTTTGCGTAACGCCCTGTGCGGCAGAATTTTTCAAAAGAGACAAAACAGGCGAAGGTTGACCGGCTGTTTCCCGCAAAAAATGGCAGTGCCAGAGCAATTTCAAAATCAATGATGGAAGAAATCAGGTTCGAACTCAGAATGGACGGAGATAAAAAGTCTGATTTCCAGAAGAGCTCCACACCAAGTTCTTTTAAAACTTCAGCGCGGATGGTTTCTTTGTCAGCTGGCAGACCGCCTTCATCGGAAAGAACATAAGCTTTTGTAAATGTATTTCCCCATGTACGCTTTGCTTTCTGAATAATTTCCAGAAAAGTGGGCTTATATTCTTCATGCGGCGCAGCAAAACTTGCCAGAACATGCTCGGCATAAGACTGCCAGTCGTTCTCTACGCGAAGCTGTATGGCATGAGTAATGCCCTCTGCTTTGATTTTCTGTAGCAGCAGCCTGCAAAAATCCAGTAACAAATCAGACGGCTGCAGGTGGCGTATAATCTGACAGGTCAGGTCAGGCCATTCGACCTGCCCCTTAAGTGCTGTTTCTGCCCAGCGATCGGCTCCTTCTAAAAAGCACTGTCCGCTGTCTGTCATCTCGGGTTCTGGCTCAGCTACAGATGAGAGGCCAAAAGCGCTCAGCGCACGCTCCAGGGTCGCTTCTTTATAGATTTTTTCAAAACTGCAAAAATCATGTTTGCGGGTTTCAGGATAATATGATGTCAGAGAAGGCAGCGTCAGAGATTTTTTGTCGCGTAATGCTTTATGAATAAGGCCAATAATTGCGATTTTCTGGTTTGTCAGGCCTGCTTTAATGGCTGGGTAGCTGATGGCCACAGGTAAATCCTCTCAATAATTTATAAATATTGTAAAAACATATCTGGAATACGACGTAATTTACTTGTGCTGCCTCGCGACAGAAGCTCTGTGAGAGGCAGGTCACTGAGATAGCCGGGTTCCTGGCCCCGCACTACGGCATCAAAAAAATCTCGCATTTCCTGGTCACTGCGCCGCTGATGCGCGCCACTGTCCGGGTTGTGGCTGAGGTTCCATTTCATTGAACGCGTCACATGTAAGCGTTTCATAGCATAATCAATGTCGCATAATTTCAGATGAAACAGCCAGAGGTCTTCATCAAGCAGGCTGTGCTGGTTGCATTCATGAAAGCCTGGCTCCCACTGTGTCGGAATTTTTGCGACCAGCGGCTTTGACTCCCATGGCGTAAGGAAACCGTAAGGGCGCTGAGGAAGAATATCACGTGAGAAATCGACAGGAGGAAGTGAGAGGTTGCCCGGCATAACGTCAATGCCGACTGCTCTGATATTATTGCCGTGTGGCTGCAATTTCAGGTAAGAGGCAAGGCTGTTATAGCGGTCCGGGCGTGGGAGGAGAAACTCATCACAGTCTGTATAAATAACGCAGTCAAAAGATTTTAGCAGTGCTGTGTGGAGATGGGTGATAAAAGCGGCTCGCTGAACGTCGTCAAACTCATCACGGGGTATTTTTATAACATTTCCTGGTATTCTGGTCGTGGATCCATCGTCTGATCCGTGGTCAATAATATAAAGGTTATCATAGCCAAGGTTGCTGCCGTAATAATCGAGCCATACAGGCAGGATTTTACTTTCATTGTAAACCATAGTTATTGCAGCAGAGCGAAAACCCATTTTATCCTCTGAACCTCGTAAAAAATAAGTCTAACATATCCGGATTAATAGCCGAAATATTGTTTATCAACTCTGGTTATGAATTATGCATACCAGAATAGCGTTTGTTTTATCTGTAATGACAGAGATGGTATGTAGTTTAGGGTATGGGTTTTATGAGGCTCAGGCCCCATGCGGTAATGACATAAAGTACAATAGTAAGCAGGCACCCGCTCAAAAGAACAGGGTAAAATGAAACTTTTTTTTCCATGAGCCATGGAACAAAAAGAAACATAGGCAGCGATGGCAGAATATACCAGAAGGTTGCGTAGGTATGTTGTTTCATACCATCTGCATCATGTGTTTCCGTCCACAGCCATATCATACCGAGTATAGATATGAATGGAAGAGAGGCGATCAGCGCACCGAACGCCGGGTAGCGTTTTGCTACGCCGGAGACAATCGCGACAATAAGCCCAGAGAGAATAACCTTGATCAGAAAAAACATCAGGGATCTTATTTTTCCTCTCTGGTGCGATAAGTAGTAAAAATTACAGTGCTTCGTCGTTGGTTTCACGTGTGCGGATACGGATAACACGCGTCAGTTCACTGACAAAAATCTTGCCATCACCAATTTTGCCTGTGTGTGCCGCATCTAGGATCGCTTCGATAGCCTGGTCTGCCATGGCATCAGAGACAGCAACCTCGATCTTAATTTTGGGCAGAAAGCTGATACGATATTCTGCACCACGGTAAATCTCGGTCTGGCCTTTCTGGCGTCCGAACCCTTTGACTTCTGAGACGGTAAGACCCTGAATGCCCAGCGGAGCAAGCGCTTCACGCACATCATCGAGCTTGAAGGGTTTGATAATTGCAGTCACAAGTTTCATTGCAGTCTGGTTCCCTGAGTTTTATGTGCCGTTTTATCTTTTTGTAAAAAATGAATAATTGTGACGAATGTAACTGTTTGTAAACATCCTGCCAGAATTTTCCGGTGTTGACGAGTCTTCTTCTTTGGCATCTGAAGATGGATGGTCTAGATAGTGAAAACTGTGCTCGTGCTTTGTGCTGCGGGCAGCAGAATACTCTGCCAGGTATATGAGGAAAAACAGTTATGGCTGCTGCATCTGAAATCACGTCTGACACACCATCTTTGACTGATGTTGATGTGTGTGTTGTCGGAGCTGGTCCGGTCGGAGCGGCTCTGGCCTGTCGTCTGGCAAGAGCCGGTATTAAAGTAGCTATAGTTGATCGCATGGCGCTTGAGCCTATGGAGCATCCTGATTTTGACGGGCGGGCTTATGCCATTGCGGCCGGTCCCCGGCAGTTGCTGGAGGATGCCGGCGTGTGGGAACACCTGCCACTTGAGTCATGCCCTATTGAAGAGATTCTTGTAACAGATGGCCGCCCCGGTGAGCCTGCCTCGTCATTGTTTGTAGAGTTCACCCGTCAGGATGCCAGTCAGCCATTTGGCTGGATGGCAGAAGCCCGCGGTCTGCGTATGGCACTCAATAAAGCCATGCATCACCAGGCTAATCTTACAGTTCTGGCTCCCGCTGAAGTGAAGGTTGAACGCCAGGCTGATACAGCGGTTATTCGTTTGCATGATGGCAGAAGCTTCAAGGCTTCTCTGGTTGTTGCTGCTGATGGCCGTAAAAGTCGGCTGCGTAATGAGGCCGGTATTCCTTTGACACGTCTGGCTTATAAGCAGACGGCAATTGTCGCGGCCATTGCCCATGAATATCCGCATGATAATGCTGCCCTGGAGCATTTTTTGCCAGCCGGGCCTTTTGCGCAGCTGCCTATGGCCGGAACAGAGGAGTATCCTAACCTTTCAGCAATCGTCTGGAGTGATAAAGACGGTGTCGCTGAGCGTTTTGCGGCTTTGCCGGATGATCAGTTTGCCCGCGAAATTGAGCGTCGTATGGGTAATTCACGCCTGGGTAAAGTGACCCCCGTGGGTCGTCGCTGGACATATCCGCTCTCAGCGCAATATGCACAGCGTTATACCGCGACACGACTGCTGCTGATTGGTGATGCTGCCCATGGTATTCATCCTATTGCGGGGCAGGGGCTTAACCTTGGTTTTCGTGATGTTATTGCTTTGAGTGATATTTTGATAAAAGCACATCAGAGAGGGGAAGATTATGGCTCTCCTGCACTGCTTGCCCGTTATCAGGCGCGTTGTCGCCCCGCAAATATGATGATGCTGGCGGCTACTGATGTGCTTGACAGGCTGTTTAGCAATAATAACCCTCTTCTGCGTCTGACAAGAGATCTCGGGCTGGCGGGCGTTAATCGTATTCCTGCTTTGCGTCGCGCGTTTGTACGTCACGCGATGGGCGTGTAGGGTAAACCGATTTTTTTATTGCTGCTGCCCGGAAAGGAGCTGTGAGTGACACGTAATCAGCCGTCTCAGGTTCTCTCAGGTTATTTTGCTGAGGCTGAGACCGCAGCCTCCTGGCTGAATGTTTTGTGGCAGAATATGACGATGCAGGCCTGTGAGTGTTATGACCCTCTGGTCAAAGGCCTCCTGGCAACCGGCGTGCGCAACCATGCTGATTTTGCTTCAGCTCTGGCAGCTCTTATGGGTCGTAAACTTGGCGATCACTCTGTTGCAGTTTCGGCATTATCAGAGCTTGTGGCTGAGGCTTACCGGGCTGATCCCTCGATAGTGTACGCCTCAGCCGCTGATCTTGTTGCTATTCGTGAGCGTGACCCTGCATGCCCTGATTTTGTGACCCCTTTTTTGTTTTTTAAGGGGTATCACGCGGTGCAGAGCTACCGTGTGGCGAACTGGCTCTGGCGGGCAGGGCGGCGGCACCTTGCTTTGCATCTGCAAAGCCGGGCTTCTGAATTATTTGCAGTTGATATTCACCCGGCGGCCCGTCTCGGTCAGCGTATTCTCTTTGATCATGGTACCGGTATTGTGGTGGGTGAGACCTGTATTATTGAAGATGATGTATCGATTTTACAGGGGGTAACTCTTGGCGGTACGGGTAAGCATAGTGGTGACAGGCACCCCAAGGTTTGCCGGGGTGTGCTGATTGGTGCCGGGGCAAAGGTGCTTGGTAATATTCAGCTGGGTGAAGGCGCCAAGGTGGGGGCGGGTTCTATTGTTCTCGAAAATGTACCCGCATTTACTACGGTTGTTGGTAACCCGGCCCGCAAGGTCGGTACACGTCATTCAGGCATGCCTGCATTGACAATGGACCAGATTCTTCCGCCGGTTGACTATATTATCTGATCTGTATTTCACAGAGGATGTAAAAAAGGGCGTGCCACTGATGAAAGCGGCACGCCCTTTTTGTATCCCCCTTCGGAGTGCGGAAGCACTCCGAAGGAAAGACGACAGTGGTATCAGAAATCCATACCGCCCATGCCGCCCATGCCACCCATGTCCGGGCCACCAGCAGGAGCTGCTTTTTTCTCAGGGCGTTCAGCAACCATAGCTTCGGTTGTGATCAGCAGGCCAGCAACAGATGCTGCGTCCTGAAGGGCTGTGCGCACAACTTTAGCAGGGTCGATAATGCCGGCTTCAACCAGGTTTTTGTATTCACCTGCCTGAGCATCAAAACCAAATGCATAGTCCGTGTTTTCAAGGACTTTGTTGGCAATGACTGCACCATCTTCACCAGCGTTATGAGCGATCTGGCGCAAAGGAGCCTGCAGAGCTTTGCGGATGATCTCGCCACCAACGCGCTGGTCTTCGTTGTGGTAGTGCAGTTTGGCCAGAGCCAGAGTTGCACGTGCCAGAGCCGTACCACCGCCAGGAACGATGCCTTCTTCAACAGCTGCACGGGTTGCGTGCAGAGCATCGTCAACGCGGTCTTTGCGCTCTTTAACTTCGATCTCTGTTGAACCACCAACGCGGATAACAGCAACACCACCAGCCAGTTTAGCCAGACGTTCCTGCAGTTTTTCGCGGTCGTAGTCAGAGGTTGTTTCTTCGATCTGAGCGCGGATCTGCTTGCAACGACCTTTAATGTCGTCAGCTTTACCTGCACCATCGACAATGGTTGTGTTTTCTTTGTCGATGCGTACTTTTTTCGCTGTGCCAAGCATTGGCAGAGTAACGGTTTCCAGCTTGATGCCCAGATCTTCGCTGATAACCTGACCACCGGTCAGAATAGCGATATCTTCGAGCATAGCTTTGCGACGGTCACCAAAGCCAGGAGCTTTAACCGCAGCAATTTTCAGGCCACCACGCAGTTTGTTAACAACGAGGGTAGCAAGAGCTTCACCGTCAACATCTTCAGCGATGATGAGCAGCGGACGGCCAGACTGAACAACTGATTCCAGCAGTGGCAGCATTGGCTGCAGAGAAGAGAGTTTCTTCTCGTGGATCAGGATGAAGGGGTTTTCGAGGTCGGCTGTCATCTTTTCCGTGTTTGTCACGAAATAAGGAGAGATGTAGCCGCGGTCGAACTGCATGCCTTCAACAACGTCCAGCTCGGTCTGGAAGTGTTTAGCTTCCTCAACGGTGATAACACCTTCAGAGCCGACTTTCTGCATGGCTTCTGAAATCATTTTACCGATTTCGCTTTCGCCGTTTGCAGAGATCGTGCCAACCTGAGCTGTTTCAGCCGGTGTGGTGATTTTCTTTGCGTTTTTCTTCAGCTCTTCGATAACTGATGCAACAGCTTTATCGATGCCGCGTTTCAGATCCATCGGGTTCATGCCAGCTGCAACAGCTTTGTGGCCTTCACGAACGATAGCCTGAGCCAGAACGGTGGCTGTTGTGGTGCCGTCACCAGCAACATCGTTGGTTTTAGATGCAACTTCACGCAGCATCTGAGCGCCCATGTTTTCGAACTTGTCAGCCAGTTCGATTTCTTTAGCAACAGACACGCCGTCTTTTGTGATGCGTGGTGCGCCAAAGCTCTTGTCGAGCACTACGTTACGACCTTTTGGGCCAAGTGTAACTTTTACAGCGTCAGCCAGGATGTCAACGCCACGCAGCATACGCTGGCGTGCATCAGCACCGAATTTTACGTCCTTAGCAGCCATAGAATTTCTCCAGTGAGGATCGGTTGAATATTGAAAAGCGTCTCACAGACACGTCACTCAGGAAATAATACCCAGAATGTCGCTTTCTTTCATGATCAGCAGGTCTTCACCGTCGATCTTCACTTCTGTGCCGGACCATTTGCCGAACAGGATGGTGTCGCCAGCCTTAACATCAAGCGCTACGATCTGACCCTGCTCATTGCGGGCGCCAGGACCAGCAGCGACAACTTTACCTTCCATAGGCTTTTCTTTAGCCGTGTCAGGAATGATGATGCCGCCAACAGTCTTTTCTTCGCTTTCGAGACGACGCACGACCACACGGTCATGCAAAGGACGAAATTTCGTCATTATGGATCTCTCCACGTTTCTTATCTGTGCGATGGTATCCTTATCAGGAAGCTATACCATCTGCGTTTACCGCGCGTAACACACGCCGCGTTACGTTAGCACTCCCACCCCGGGAGTGCCAAATCAGGAGATAGGTCTGCCTCTCAGACAAGTCAAGGAAGGGAGAAAAAAACTTTCTGATTTTTTGTTTTGTTATCTGAGCGTTCATATCTGAAGCGATATCTGCTGCCGTTACAAACTTTATTTCCTCAATATAATCAGCAGGTAAACGCCATTTCTGCCATTTCCGCCCTGAGGCAGGGTGGTATTTTTATTGACATTTGCAGAGCTTCATGGCCGGAATAAATAATCCTGCAGCCGGCCATGCGGTTTGTCCGGCAGGGAGAAGACTATAAGAGAGTTACCTGCAGATGCCTACCGGAACAGTTAAATGGTTTAATGCCACTAAAGGCTTTGGTTTTATTGCCCCAGAAGAAGGCGGTAAAGACGTGTTCGTGCACATCACAGCTGTTCAGGCTGCTGGCCTGCGCGGCCTGGATGAAAATCAGAAAGTTTCTTACGACCTGGTTACAGAGCGTGGTAAAGAAGCTGCTACAAACCTTAAAACACTCTGAGTCTGAATATAATTTTCTCTGCGGGTGCATGTGACCTTTAATCAGGAAGCATGACTCTCTGTAGAGAAGAGCTGAATTTCAGACGGAAGGTTTTTAATCTTTCGGGAGTAGAAAGCTTCTGATTTCTTCAGCGGCTTTCGCCAGCCCCCTGCGTTCAGGGCTGACACCATGCGGAAAAGCAGAAAGAAGACGTGAGGGTGTGCGTCGGTCCAGCAATACAAATACACCGCGGTCTGACTGACTGCGAATAAGACGGCCAAAAGCCTGCCGCAGTTTCATACGGGCGATGCTGTCGTCATATCCCTTGGGGTCACCACCTGACAGATGCACACGGCGTTCTCTGTGCAGAATGTCCGGTCTCGGCCAGGGAACACGCTCAAATACGACAAGCCTTAAGGCCCGGCCTGGTACATCAACGCCGTCTCGCATGGCATCCGTACCCAGCAGGCAGGCATTTTCTTCAGTGCGAAAAATATCAATCAGTGTTGCATTATCCAAGGCGTTAACGTGCTGTGCATAAAGGGGGATATTTTGTTCTCTGAGGGGGGTAGCAATATGAGAGTGCACACCCTTCAGGCGTGAAATGGCGGTAAACAGACCCAGTCCGCCGCCGCCAGACGCTGTGAATAATGTTCTGAAAGCAGCAGAAAGATCATGCAGATTATTATGGTCTAAATCGTTAATAATGAAGGTTCGCGTCTGGCTGGCATAATCAAAAGGGCTGCTCAGGCTGGCCCGTACTGCCGGGGCAGGAAAATGGCAGACTCCGGTTAGTGCTTCAGCCGCAGCCCATGAGCGTTCAGCTTCCTCAGTATCAAACTCTGCCTGTGCGGGTGTCGAGGACGCTGGCGGGTCGGCACTTTCTGAACGATCACGCAGAGTAGCTGAGGTAATCAGCAGACCCTGAGCGGGTAATGCCATAATGCCCGCGAATGGAATAGTGGGGTCAAGCCAGTGACGGTGCAGGCCGACATCCTGCTCAATCAGGTGCTGCTTGCCCCGTCGGGTCAGGCGCAGAAAATGAACATGCTCAGGCATAGTGCCAGGTTCTCTTGCTGGCTGGTCAAAGGTTTCAAGCATGGATATCCATGCTTCCACGCGGGTGATCGCACGGCGCTGGAGTGAGCGCACCATGGCTTCAATACGTCCGCGTGTTGTGCTGTCGAGCGTATCAGCTTCGTCCTGCAGGCGGAAGTTCAGAGCACTGGCTAATGCCCGCAAAGGCTGAGCAAGCTGCATATAGGCCTGGGCCAGTGTATGGCTTGCATGCGTCAGTTCAGGCAGGGGCGGGTGCAGGTCACATTCTATTGTGCCGTAACTCTGGTCTGTCTGGTTGCGTGCCATGACCTGCTGGCGAATAAGGCGTAAAAAAACTTCAGTAGGGTTTTCAAGTTTCGGGGCTGGTGGTGTGGTGTCCGCCTCCTCAGGCGTGTCTGTCTTTTCCTGCGTTGTTTCCGATTCATTAAGGCGAACGGACCAGCCTGGTGCAGGCAGGGCATGGGCTGCCATAAGAGCGGAATCCAGCTGTGCTTCAAGTTTTTTGTGGCCGGATACGAGGTCATCAAGGCGGCGCTTCAGCCCGCGGGCACGAGAGCGGTTGCCCTCTGCACCAAGCAGCCAGCGTCGTAATTCAGCTGCTTCAAGCCCTGAAAGCTCGGCTGAAAAAGCGCCATCAGCGGCATCTGAAAGGTGGTGGCCTTCGTCAAAAATATAATGGGAGGGGATCGTCTCTTCCTGCGGAGTTTCTTCGGTTGCGTCCCCGTCATGGCGGGCATAGGCAACCTGCGCCATAACGAGAGCATGGTTAGCAATAACCAGGTCGGCTTCACGTGCGCGCCGGATGGTGTGTTCAACGAAACAGCGCTGGTAGTGCGCGCATGCCCCGTGGATGCATTCACCACGCCGGTCTGCGACGGCTGATGTAATATTATGCCCGAAGACTGAGCCAAACCAGCCGGGCAGGTCGCCACCAGTCAGATCACCATCGGCTGAGGCCATGGCCCAGCGGGCCAGCATAGCCAGTGCGACAGTCAGGCGTGCCGGGCGGGAAGCGGCGCTGTTGACGATATCTTCCATATTCAGAAGACACATATAATTTTCACGTCCTTTCCGCAGCACAACATGGCGGCGGCGGGTGGCTTCATCAGGGAAAATCCGTTTCGTTTCCTGCTCTATCTGACGTTGCAGGTGGCGTGTGTAGGTGCTGATCCACACCGTGCCGTCATTACGTTCGGTCCACAGGCTGGCCGGTGCAAGGTAGCCCAGAGTTTTACCTGTGCCTGTACCGGCCTCCGCCAGCACAATCGAGGGGCTTGCGGCATGTGTTGCTGGTGTAAAAGCAATGGTTGACACACTGGAGAAGTCAGCCTGGCCGGCACGGTTTTCTGCTGTTTCTCCCAGCAGGGCAGCAAGGCGTGTGCGGGCTTCAGCCGCCGTGATCGGGTAAGCTGAGGCAGGGGGGCGGGGGGCTGCTTCTTCCCATTTGGGAAGTTTATGCCAGATACGCAGCGCATCAGCCGGTTGCATGGCGTCATCAGGCAGTTTTCCTGATGACGTAAGCCTGCTGTTTAGTCTGATGCACTCTGCAACTGTGCTGGCCCATGGCCACTCTGCCTGCCCAAGGCGTATTGTCAGAGCGTTGAGAAACTCTGCCTGCGGGCCGTTGCTCAGCGTTTCAAGGTCGGCGAGTATCTGAGAGAGCAGAGTATGTAACAGGTCTGCCTCTTCGGATGGGATATCATCAGGCTCATGACCCAGGGCAATAGCCAGTCCGCGTGGCGTTGGTACGACGGGCCGGGCCGGATAGACAAAGGTGTAGAGTTCAAGCAGGTCGAAGCATGGAAAAGGCTGCTCAGACGTGCGCAGGCCCAGCTCAGAGAGTGTGTCGGGTGCATTGACAACCAGAGGGGGTGTCATCGTGCGCAAATGCCTGCATGCTTCTGAGGCTGAAAGCGTCAGAAGTTCGCCATCTTCTGTGAGTAAAGAGAAGAGGTGCTGGCGAACCATAAGGGCAGGTGCATATCGGGCAGAGGGGAATGAGCTGGGCATGATCTTACCCTTCATACGCAACAAGCTTCGTAAGAGCCAGCCTTGTTCACTGTCGTAATGTTGACTTTACCGGCACATGTAATTTCGGCACAGTGCCGGACACGTTTTTAACGGCTGAGCAGGTCAGGGCAGCTGTTCGGAGCAGATAAGTTTTAGACGCATGTGTCATGATTTTTACGAACAAAGTACAAAATCAGACATAAAAAGGGGAAGGTTACAGCACACATATGAGCCATGTAGCAGAAGGTGCGGAGCAGGTGCAGACTGCTCCGGTAGGGGATGTCACTATTCGTGTGATTGCTATGCCCGAAAATACAAACCCCGCCGGTGATATTTTTGGTGGGTGGATTATCTCGCAGATGGATCTTGCTGCAGGGTCTGTTGCTACGCAGCGTGCCCGTGCCAAAACTGTAACAATAGCGATGGATGCGGTTTCTTTTCATGCACCCGTTGCTGTTGGTGATGAGCTGACAGTTTATACATCGATCGGAAAGATTGGTCGCACGTCGCTGACAATCAATATTGAAGCATGGGCGCGCCCGCGCCGTGACCCCGGGTTGCGGCTTGTTACAAAAGGGCGTTTTGTTTTTGTTGCTGTAGATGAAAACAATAAACCAACGCCTGTGCCTGAGCAGGTGTAATCAGCGGGTATCGTGACAGTGCCTGATAAGGCACTGTCATCACCGGGTGTATTGTGTGTCTTCCTTTATTCTTTGCTTTATCCAGCCCCGCTGATCTTACGGCTGAAGTTTTAAAATGATGCTGTCAGGCTGAGGTTGAAGGAGCGGCCAAACCCCAGAAGCGGGACGAAAGAACCGGTCTGTTTATAAACACCTGTATCAACGCCACCCAGTGGCAGGTAATATTTCTGGTCCATAATATTGTCGATACTGCCGTCAATGGTAAACATTTTCCATCGGTAGCTGCTGCCTATCCCAAGCAGGGCATAACCTGGTGTGCGCGGTTCATTGCGCAGCCAGTCAACGGTTGTTTTACTTTTGACAAGTGTGAGGTCTATACGCCCTGACCAGTTGCCATAAGTTTCTGTCAGGCGAACGGAGCCGTTAACCGGCATCTGATGGTAAAGCCCTGAGTGGGTAACCAGATCCTGCCCTCTGACCCAGTTAAGGTTTGTTTTCAGGTCAGCTCTGCCATATTTGTTTGTATCCCACAAATTCAGGTGTCCGCTGGCATTGATACCGTAGCTGCGGGCGTTGTGGTTAACGAACTGAAGTGTTGCCGGTGATGCGGTCGCTGAAGAGAGGCGTATCACATTAATATAGTTATGCGTGTAGGTATAAAAGGGCTGAACGCTGATATTCCACTTCTGAGAAGAAGGGTCATGCCAGTCGAGTGTCGCGCTGATGGTGTTGGCAATTTCGGGTTTGAGATTAAGGTTGCCGACATAGCCGTTGCCATCACCGAACCAGCCTATCATACGTGTAGCCATACTGCCACGGCCCCATGCATAGCGTTCATACAGGTTAGGTGAGCGGGTTTTGCGGGCGTATCCGCCCTCAAGTGAAAGACTGTCAGTAATCAGCCACTTTCCGGTGGCGGTTACGTCAAAGTTGACATCAGTGCGCCCCCGGCGTGCGGCGTTAAAATTACGGGCTGCCGCAGCATCAGCGGCTGACATCATGCCGCTCCATGAGTAGGGGGTCACCTGGCCGGTGTTCATCATGATAATATCATTGCGCACGCCAAGCTGCGTAGAAAAACGAGAGGTCCACCGGGCATTCCATTCGACAAAGTGTCCCAGATGATCACGATGGCCATTGTTGATGTTTTTATAGGTATTCGGCCCCATCATCATGCTGCCCTGTAGTGGTGGCCACCAGTCATTCAGCCCGTTATGGTTAAAAGAGCTGCCGGCTTTTAGGGTGTGGCTGGTGCTGAGTGGTATCGTGGCAAGAATGTTATAGGCGGCTGTGCGTGAATCAGTGTTCATGGGCATGCCGGTTGTTGCCGAGTGGCCACCTTTGTCGCCCAGCATGTTCATGACATGTGAAACACGCTGCCAGTATCCCTGCACTTCAAGGGTGCCCCAGTTAAAGTCACCTTTATACTTACCATCAACATACGTGGAGCGGTTGTTGGTCATATCCATATACTGGTTAGGAAAACCTTCGTAGGGAATGTCCTGCTGCCCGAAAGTGATAGCAAGCAGGTGATTCTTTTTATGAATCCCAAGCGTTACAGCATGGTTGTAACTGAGATAACTGGTTGAGCGTACAAGAGTGCCGCCCCCGGCGCGGTAATTGGTGGCGTGGGCATATGACCCGGTATAGCGCAGGCTTATCGTGTCGTTAGCAGCGGTAATGCTGCCGGAAACACCTGACCCGGCACCGTTGCTTTTATAGTCAGCACGAACATGACCAGTGACAAGAATTTTACCTGCTTTTGCAAAAAGCGGGTCCTTGCGCCTGATCTGAATAGTACCGCCGGTACTGTCGCCGCCAAGACTGACAGGTGTAATGCCGGCAATAGCAACGGCTTCTGAAACGCTGTCAGGGTCGACATACGACATGGCCGGGTTCATGTGGTTGGGGCAGGCAGGGGGAATGTTCATGCCGTCAACCAGGGTGTTGACCCGGTCATCTGCCATACCGTTCAGAACCGGCAGGGAAGAGACACCCCCGGCAGAGTAGCTGCTGTACCCCATGCTGTTTTTGAGCAGATTAGCTGTGTCAGGGCTGGTAATGGCGCTATGGCGTATGCCGTTAACGATAATCGTTTCGGCTTTAGGTGCGGGCTGCCCCGGTGCGGGAGACACAGGATGTGTCATTGTGCTGACGACAGGTGTCAGTGTGTCTGCATACGCTGCCGTCAGGCAGGTATAAGGCGTCGTTGCCAGCAGAAGGCATGTAAATGCAGCATAGTGTGATCGTATACGACCGCAGCCGCAGGGCTTTGCGGTGAAAAGCATTGGTATCATCCTGAACAGAAAAAAATACGCGGCCTTTTTCACTTCGTTCGGGGTGTGCAGGGCAGCCGGCAGCAACCCTTTGAGCGCAGGAAAAAAGGCGGTGTGGTCAGTTCAGAAGGATAAGGGGGGAGCGCGCGACGGTGGTAACGTGCGCGGAGCAGGGGGAGGTGCTCTGGCCTGATAAGACTGATGCTCCTGCCTGTATCGTTCGGCAGAGCAACCAGGCAGGGCCGGCAGGCTTGTCAGAATAAGCGCTGTCATGACCAGAAGTGGGCAGAGGATACAGCTTTCGTGCGACGGGCCGTGATGATGCCCGTGATGATGATGCATGTGCATCATCGGCATTATGGTGCAGTCAGTCTGGTGCTGCGGGTTAATATCAATGCCGGTCAGGCGCTCGATAGCCGCGCGGGGCATTTCATCAGGGAGAGTAAAGCCCTGAAGCAGAACCTGTGCGACTGTACCTGTAAGCGTCAGAAAGATAAGCAGTCGCAGCGCAAGCTGAACTCCCCATCTGTTACTGACGCGCTTCTGGTACATTATAAAAGATACTCTGTTGTGTGTAATGCTCTGCTTTAAAACAAGAGAGTACGGCTGACAATGTCAGTAAGACGCACGTCTTCTGCGTTTTGCGAATGGCGTGGCGTGGCGGTTAATATTTTTTACGGTTGTTTATGACTGTTCTGCCTTGTGCAGTATGGGCCTGCACATCGTATTATACGCAGAGTGATATAATTGACTCGCTTACTTTTAAGCTATGGCATAGATTGAGTTGCATGGAAGACCAGACAGATTTCGATGAAGATGATGTGGACCTGGGTATGACGGAAGAAGGAGAGTCTTTAATGTCTGTCCTGATGCTTCCTGTGTGTCTTCTTCTCGGTGTGGCCTTAGCAGCTGTTGTGACCAGCTGGTGGTTTACATAATAGAATTTTTTCTTGCTCTGTCGGGAGCGGATAGTATGACCACAAACTATTGTGCAGTTTATGGTCATATATAGTTTTTGTATTTTAGAGTTTTAGCTGCTCTGCCGCCTTAGCCGGGCTTAACCCCTGCTGGTTGACGCTTTTAGCAATGGCAAGCACCTTACGTGTATTGTTTCTGTCTATATTCAGTGAGTGAATGACACTGCCAATATTCGCAGGGGTGACGGTTCCGGTATCTGCGGCAGTTTTATATGTTTTTATGGTTGCCACACTTAGGGTGGCGGGAGACTGATTAGCATTAAGAGCATAAAGCCATGAACGTGCAGCTTCAGGTGTGGTAATGCCGGCCTGTATAAATTTGCTTGCCATCAGAGATGACAGACCCGTTGCACGCCATGCAATAATCTGTTCGGGGCTGGATACACCGGCAACAATCCAGTCCTGAGCTTCAATGGGGTTCATTAACCCATGTGATTCAAGATAGAATCCCTGCTGCTCAGTCAGGCCACAGGGCGCCCATTTATTGATGGGCTTAGGGCTCGCGCATGCACTTAAAGATAGTGCTGTAGCCAGAATGAAAAAACGTTTCACTTTGCTCTCCCCGAGGCCTCATTAAG
Source organism: Acetobacter sp. DmW_043 (assembly GCF_002153485.1). Lineage (NCBI taxonomy): Bacteria > Pseudomonadati > Pseudomonadota > Alphaproteobacteria > Acetobacterales > Acetobacteraceae > Acetobacter > Acetobacter sp. DmW_043. The sequence continues at coordinate 141,494 of NZ_JOMN01000016.1, forward strand.
ATTGAATTAAGCGTATATTAAAATAAGAGCTAAGGCGAGGGAGTGCCTAAGCTTTGCGGTCATTCATTGTGCTGCTACTGACGTGTGTTAGATGTAACATGATGTCGGGTTGTGGAGTAAAATTGATTCATATTTTATTCCAGTTAATTTGTGTAAATATTCATCTTTAAAAGAAGGGTAAAAATAAAAAATAAATATAAAACAATATAATTTAAATTATTTTTCAATATTTAATTTTATTATTATAATCATGTAAATATTTTTATTTTTATTTAATAAAGATTGCGATATTTTTTTGTCGATTTTTTACAAACAATTAACAAACATTTAATGTTTTATGCTGCTTCGGGTTTAATATATTAAAATTTTTTAATATAAATTAAGTTTTGTTTATTAAAATCTTAATATATTTAAAGGTTTAAGTTAACATTAATCAAACTAAATTAGGAAGACGCTATGTCTACCACTATTAATATCAGTTCAGGGCAAACAAGTGCTAATATCAATGTAACGAGTGGCAGCACTTATATAATACAGGATGGAGGGTCTCTTCAGAGTTCTGTTATCGAATCTGGTGCAACTGTAAGTGCCCTAGATTCGTATAGTAATGATACGGACTTCACAGCGGCTATTGATGGTGTGAGTGTCAGTGGCGGAGAGCTTAATCTTTTAGATGATTCGGTTTCGAAAGATGTAACGCTGGATGATGGTGTTGTCAGCGGAACAAGTCAGGCTCGTATTTTTGGTTTAACCGTTAACAGCGGTTCAGCTGCGTTTACAGGTTCATGGTTAAATGATGTCCAGGTCAGTGGCGGTACGCTCAATATTTATGAGAGTGTTACAGTTGATCAGTTAGATGATATTACTGATAACTCTGCTCCATCTAATGGGCCTTTGCTTGTAACGGGTAGTGGTGTTCTTGATATTGGTCTGGGTAACACTATAAGGAAAGGAATAAGCGCTAGGGCCTGTTAGATCTTGAAACTCTTCCCATATTGTAGAGATGGAAGAAGGAGACGGAA